>NZ_JAJSRC010000028.1:0-94880 GCF_021283245.1 Pseudomonas sp. NMI760_13
CGCCGATGGTAGTGTGGGGTTTCCCCATGTGAGAGTAGGTCATCGTCAAGATTCATTTCGCAAAACCCCTATCTGCGCGAGCAGGTAGGGGTTTTGTCTTTTCTGCGTTGCAAAATAAACACAGTCTCCCCCTGTAGGAGCGGCCTCGCGCCGCGAAAGGGCCGCAACGCGGCCCCGGCGATATCAGCGTGATGCACAAACCCCGGAGCCGCTACGCGCCCCTTTCGCGGCACAAGGCCGCTCCTACAGAGGGGGCGCGTTGCGTCTTTCAGCCCCGCGCCAACTCGGCCAAATGCGCCTTGGCCTCTTCGCTCTTGAGCACCAGCACATCGCTTTCCAGCGAGTCCAGCACCACCTCCGCGGTATTGCCGATCAGCGCGCCGGAAATCCCGGTTCGGGCCACGGTGCCGATTATCGTCACCACCGCATCGCACTGCTTCTCGGTATAAGGAATGAGCACATCGGCCGGCCCTTCTGCGACATGCAAGCGTTCATCGCTAATGCCGTACTCCGCCTGGAACGCCCTGCACGCCTCGCGATAGCGCTTCTCGATGGTCTCGGTGAGCTGGTAGACCGGGTCCGCAGCGGACAGCATGGGCGAGGGGTGGGCACTGATCACATGCAGCTCGCCCTTGGCCAAGCTGGCGATGTCATAGCCATGGTCGATGATGCTGGCATGCAGCAGGCGATGGGCTTCGTCCTGATTGCCAACATCCACGGCCGCCAGGATCTTGCCACCTGTCCATGGTCGCTCGCTCTTGACCATCAGCACCGCGCAGGGGCACTCGCGCAGCAGCTTCCAGTCGCTGGGGGTGAGCAATGCCTTGCGCAGCGGATTGTCCGGCCGATGCTCCTTGATCACCAGTTCACAGCCTTCGGCCTGCTGCACATGGATGATCGACTTGTGCAGATTGTCCTTCCAATGCTGCTCATGGGTGACACTGTCATACCCATCATCATGCAACTGGCTGCTGAGCAAGCTGAGCAGCGCGTCATGATCCTGCTTCTTGTCGCACATCAACAGATGCAGGCGCGCGCCGGTTACCCCGGCGATCAGCTTGGCCCGGGTCAGGGCACGGCTGTGGGCGTGCTCGGGGTCGAGGACGACAAGGATGCTGCGTACGGCTTGCATGGGCGTGAACTCCCTTCAGAATGGCGGCCAATGCCTGACTATAGACGGCGCCGCTGCCGCCGCCGCTTGATATGTATCAAGCATAGTCACTGGCACTCGGCACGGCCGCCGGTATAATCGCCGGTCCTGCCGATGTCCTGTGTGATTGTGAGTGCCATGTCCCTGATTCCTGAAATCGACGCCTTCCTCGGTTGCCGTACCCCTGATGCCTGGATCGAGGCGGCGCTGGCCGACCAGGAGACCCTGCTGATCGATCACAAGAACTGCGAGTTCAAGGCGGCCAGCACCGCGCTGAGCTTGATCGCCAAATACAACACCCACCTCGACCTGATCAACATGATGTCGCGCCTGGCCCGCGAGGAACTGGTGCACCACGAGCAGGTGTTGCGCCTGATGAAGCGCCGGGGCGTGCCGCTGCGGCCGGTCTCGGCCGGGCGCTATGCTTCGGGCCTGCGGCGGCTGGTGCGCGCCCATGAGCCGGTCAAGCTGGTGGATACCCTGGTGGTGGGGGCTTTTATCGAGGCGCGCAGTTGCGAGCGCTTCGCCGCCCTGGTGCCGCACCTGGACGAAGAACTCGGCACCTTCTACCACGGCCTGCTCAAGAGCGAGGCACGGCATTACCAGGGCTACCTGAAGCTGGCCCACCAGTATGGTGACGAAGCGGATATCGCCCAGGTGGTGGAGCAGGTGCGCGAGGCCGAGGTCGGGCTGATTACTTCACCCGACCAGGAACTGCGCTTCCACAGTGGAATTCCGCTGGCGCAAGCCGCCTGAGCTACTGGCGGCGCCCGAGCAACAAGCCGACCACCAGGCCGAAACCTGCGGAAATCGCCACCGTCTGCCAGGGGTGGCCGCCAATGTACTCCTGTGTCGCCTCGACCACCGGTTGTGCCTTCTGGCCCAGTCGGCTGGTGGCGTCGCGCGCCTGGCGCAGCTTCAGCCCCAGTTGCGCGCGCATGCCTTCGGCTTCCTCACCCACCAGCGACGCGCTGTCGCTGAGCAGCTTTTCGGACTCCTCGATCAATGCCTGCAGCTCGCTGAACACCTGATCCTTGATCTGGTCGTTGTTGCCTTGCGCGGCGGTTTTCCTGGCCATGTACACATCCTCGTGAAGGGTTGGGCGTTGAACAGTGGATGCCACGGCGCCGGGAAAGTTGCAGCGGCGTACCGATGGCGCGTCGCTACAGTGTAAGATAGCGCCCATTTCCCAGCGGCAGGTAATACCCCCATGAGTTTCAATCTGGCCAACATGAGCTTCCAGGAACGGGCGCAGATCGAGGCAGAGAAGGCCCGTTTGTTCGAGTACTGGCAGAACAACCTGGGCAAGGCCAAGGGTGAGGCCGCTCGGCTGATCGCGGAGAAACCGCGGCGCAAGGGCAAGTGGGCCGAGTGGGTGCGTGCGGAGCTCGACGGCATGTCGCCGGCGGAATTCACCCAACTGGTACGCAGTGAAGTGAACAAGATGATGGCCGCCGCCAGCACCAGCCGCTGAGGCAGGCGAACACTTGCGGTGCGGGGTGCGCACCTTTCGGCTTTCTTCTGACAGGAGTCCCCAGGATGCCAAGATCCATCGTTGCCGCCCTGCAGATCGGCTCGCTGCCTGCGGGCAAGGCTGCCACCCTGGAACAGATCCTCGGCTACGAGCAGGCCATCCGCGAGGCCGGTGCCAGCCTGGTGGTGATGCCCGAGGCGTTGCTCGGCGGTTACCCGAAAGGCGAGGGGTTCGGTACCCAGCTCGGTTATCGCCTGCCCGAGGGGCGTGAAGCCTTCGCCCGCTATTTCGCCAACGCCATCGATGTACCGGGTGCCGAAACCGAGGCGCTGGCCGGGCTGTCGGCGCGCACCGGGGCGAGCCTGGTGCTTGGCGTGATCGAGCGCAGCGGCAATACCCTGTACTGCACCGTGCTGTTCTTCGAGCCTGAAGGCGGCCTGGTGGCCAAGCACCGCAAGCTGATGCCCACCGGCACCGAGCGGCTGATCTGGGGCAAGGGCGACGGCTCCACGCTGCCGGTCGTGGAGAGCCGCGCCGGGCGCATCGGCGCGGCGATATGCTGGGAGAACTACATGCCCCTGCTGCGCACTGCCATGTACGCCAAGGGCGTGCAGCTGTGGTGCGCGCCGACGGTGGATGAGCGCGAGCTGTGGCAGGTCAGCATGCGCCATATCGCCGCCGAAGGACGCTGTTTCGTCATCAGTGCCTGCCAGGTGCAGGACTCACCGGCGGCGCTCGGCCTTGAGGTGGCCAACTGGCCGGCAGACCGGCCGTTGATCAACGGTGGCAGCGTGATCGTCGGCCCCCTCGGCGAGGTACTCGCTGGGCCCCTGGTAGGTGAACGAGGGTTGCTTTGTGCCGAGGTCGACACCGATGAGTTGGTACGTGCACGTTACGACTTCGATGTGGTCGGCCACTATGCACGGCCGGATGTGTTCGAACTCAGCGTGGATGAACGTCCACGCCCCGGTGTGCGCTTTGTCGGTTCCGCCGCTGCTGGCGAGTGATCGTTCGCTTACCTGAACAACAGGTTTACCAGCCGGCACTTGTGGCGGCGGGCAGGTCCAGCTTGCCTTTGTCGGTGAAGCGCATTGTCCCGAGCGTGCCGCCCGCCAGCTTGCCGCGCAATACATAGGGCAGGCCTTGCAGGGACTCCACCCGGCTCAGGCCATAGGCCTGGCGCAGGAAGGCGAAGGCGGTGATGCTCACCGGCACCACGATCACCGCCTCGTCGTAGCGACCGATATGCCCGCGTTGATCACTCACTCCGGCGGCCAGGGGCTGGTCGTTGACTTCCAGGTTGAGGGCGATGCCGTTGAAGTCCACCGGGGTTTCGTTGGGGTTCTGCACGCGGATCTTCACCGCCATGCGCAGCTCCAGGTCCTGGCCGGGCAAAGGATCGATGCCGATCACGCTGATGTTCAGCGGGTCACGGCCCTGGAACAGGGCGCAGGCACTCAGGCCAAGGGTCAGCAGCAGGATCAGGCAGGCGCGGGCATACATGGTGATAGGGTCTCGGGACACGGGCGAGTCCTCAGTGTGGCAAATGCGTGGCGCCGCTATCAAGGAATGTGCGGCTCCTGTGGGAGCGGGATTGCCCGCGATGGGCCGCAAAGCGGCCCCAATTCAAACGAATACACTGCGCAGATCTTCCATGAACGCCTGCTGCGCTTCACCGGGCTCCTGCCCACGGTGCCGCGCCAAGGTGAACGGCACCACGAAATCCAGTGTCGGGTCCAGTGCCCGCAACAACCCCTGGGCCTCCCAGGACGCGGCGCAGTGGCAGGGCAGGTAGCCGATATGGCGTCCCGACAGGATCAACGTCAGCGCGCTGTCGATCTGTTCCGCCACCGCCAGGCTGCGTCGGCTCTGGAAGGGTTCGCCCTGCTTGAGAAAGCGGTAGGGATGGCAGACCTGGTCGGCCTCCAGCAATTGCTCGCGACTGACCTGGACCTGGTCGAACAGCTCATGCCCCTGGCCGCAGTAGAGTCGCTGGCGTTCCTCGAACAATGGCAGGTAATCGAATGCCGCCTGGTTGCCGGAGAAGTAACTGATGGCGCAGTCCAGGCGCTGTTCCAGCAACAACCGTTCAAGCTCGGCGGGTGGCGCGCTGGTCAGTTCCAGGCGGACATGCTCGTCGCGTTGGCGAAAACGGGCGATGGTCCGGGCCAGGCGCAAGGTGACCTCGCGGTCCTGGTTCTCGGCCAGGCCGATGCGCAGCGTGCCAAGCAAGCGTCCGGCCACGCCGTTGGCCTGCTGGCGGAACTGCTCGATCTGCAGCAACAGGCCTCGGGTCGCCTGGAGCAGCAGCTCGCCTTTCTCGGTCAGCCGGAAACCGCCCTTGCCACGGCTGCACAGGCGATAGCCCAGGCGGGTCTCCAGCCTGGCCATCTGCTGGCTGATGCTGGGCTGGCTGAGCCCCAGCACGCCCTGGGCGGCGCTGAAGCCGCCGGCCTCGACTACAGTGACGAACAGCCGCAGCAGGTGCAGGTCCGGGTCGTGCAATTGTCCGAGCATCACATTGATCCTGGTGAATGTCAGCTTCGCAAAGTTGCCATTTTTACAATGTAACCCGGCAGGCATGCTGGCGGCATCCACCCCCACGCCGAGGTGCCCGCCATGCGTCGAACGTTGTGCCTGCTTTCATTGTTGATCGCCCTGCCGCTGCAGGCCGAGGAGAAGGTCGTCAACCTGTACAGCTGGGCCGACTATGTCGCCCCGCAGACCCTGGCGCGGTTCGAGCAGGAAACCGGCTACAAGGTCCGCTACGACACCTTCGACACCACCGAGGTGCTGGAGACCAAGCTGCTCACCGGCGGCAGCGGCTACGACGTGGTGGTGCCGTCGGCCACGGTGCTGGCCCGGGCGCTCAAGGCCGGCGCCCTGCAGCCGCTCGAGGCGCAGGCGATGCCCGGCTACGCCAACCTCGACCCGGACCTGCTGGCCAAGCTGGCCGAGGCCGACCCCGGCAACCGCCATGCCGTGCCATACACCTGGGGCACGCTGGGGCTGGGGGTGAATGTCGAGGCCGTGCGCCAGCGCCTGGGCGATGTGCCGCTGGACAGCCTCGACCTGTTGTTCAAGCCCGAATACGCCAGCCGCCTGAAGGACTGCGGGATCGCCATGCCGGACTCGCCCCAGGAGGTAATCGGCCTGACCCTCAACTACCTGGGCAAGGACCCGTACAGCCAGAGCAAGGCCGACCTGGACGCCGCCCAGGCACTGTTGCAGCAGTTGCAGCCGTCGATCAGCTACGTGGCCAACGGCCGCCAGATCAACGACCTGGCCAACGGCAGCGTGTGCCTGGCGCTGACCTACAACGGCGACGCTGCCATGGCCGCCGACCAGGCCCGTCGCGCCGGCAAGCCGTTCGAGCTGATCTACCGCATCCCCCGCGAGGGCACCCTGGTCTGGCAGGACAACCTGGTGATCCCCAAGGACGCGCCGCACCCCGAGGCGGCCCGTGCCTTCATCGCCTTCATGTTGCGCCCAGAATCGGTGGCGGCGCTGACCAACACGCTGTTCTTCGCCAACGCCAACCAGGCCGCGACGCCGCTGGTGGATGCGGCGATCCGCAATGACCCGGACATCTACCCGCCGGCCGAGGTGCGCCAGCGCCTGTTCGCCGACCGCAGCATGGCGCTGTCCGACCTGCGCCAGCGCAACCGCCTGTGGACCACCTTCCGCAGCCGCCAGTGAACAACAACGACAGGAGACAGACCGTGGACCTCGCCCAGGACAACGACCAGGCCATGACCCGTGACAGCCTCTACGGCACCGCCGCCGAGAGCACCTATGCCGGTATCACCAGTTTTTCCCGGCGCCGCTATAGCCGCGACCTGCGCGGTGTCGACGTGGTGGTCAGCGGTGTGCCGTTCGACACCGCCACCAGTAACCGCCCCGGCGCGCGCTTCGGCCCGCGGGCGATCCGCAACGCCTCGGTGCAGCAAGCCTGGGCCCGACACTGGCCCTGGACGTTCGACCCGTTCGATCACCTGGCGGTGATCGACTACGGCGACTGCGCGTTCGACAGCGGCACGCCCGCGTCGGTGCCGGACAGCATCGAGGCGCACGCCGAGCACATCCTCGAGGCCGGCTGCGCCATGCTCACCCTGGGTGGCGACCACTTCATCAGCTATCCGCTACTCAAGGCCCATGCCCGCCGGCATGGCCCGCTGGCGCTGGTGCACTTCGACGCCCACAGCGACACCTGGCCGGATGAGGAGGGCAAGCGCATCGACCACGGCACCATGTTCTGGCACGCGGCGCGCGAAGGCCTGGTGGACCCGGCGCACTCGGTGCAGATCGGCCTGCGCACCACCAATGACGACAGCCAGGGGTTCGCCATCCTCGATGCCCGCCAGGTACATCGTTCGGGCACCGAGGCGATCATCGCCGCGATCCGCCAGCGGGTGGGGGACAGGCCGGTGTACCTGACCTTCGATATCGACTGTCTGGACCCGGCCTTCGCGCCCGGCACCGGCACGCCGGTATGCGGGGGGCTGAGCACGGTGCAGGCGCTGGAGATCCTCGGCGGCTTGCGCGGGATCAACCTGGTGGGCATGGACCTGGTGGAGGTGGCGCCGGCCTATGACCATGCCGATATCACCGCGCTGGCCGGGGCGACGCTGGCGATGGAGATGCTGTGCCTGTATGCGGCGCGGCACAAGGTGGATATGGCAAGGTAGCGCAGGGGCCGCTTTGCGGCCCTTTCCGGCCGGTCCGACGCCTCGGCAAGGCCGCTCTCATGGAACAAAACATAAATCTTTGATTTGACTGGAGCCGCGTGGGAGCGGGCTTGCCCCGCGATGTGGCGTTTGGCACCGGCTTCGCCGGTGATCCGGGCGGTGCGGCGTTCCGACCAGCCCGCTCCCACGCTGGAACCCTGTTCCCTACGCGACAGCGCAGCCCAGGGGGCCATACTGAAACATCAGGACCCACATTCATCCTTTTGCGTCGAACCCTGCGCGCTTTAGGCTATCCAACCCTGGAGCGCGCCTTTTCGTACCGGAGGTGAAGCATGAACCCCACCCTGCCAATCCTGGGCCTCGGCCTGTTGCTGGCCATGCCGCTCCAGGCGGCGCCCCTGCCGGCGCCGTTGCTCGCCGCCAACGACAGCAACAACCCGTACAACAGCCCGATCATGCGTGCCAACCCCAACAGCCGCCAGGGCAGCGTGCCCGCCACGCCGCCGGTGCGCGGCCCGTCCACGCAACCCAACCCGCGCCCGCCGACTCTCGACAACCGCGGTATCGGCAATGGCGACAACCTGCGCCGCGAGCAGCAGACCCCGAACCTGGAACCCACCCGGCCACCACGCGATTCGCTGCGCGTGCCGTGAGCCCCTTCGAAGGAATCGAGCATGACGCCACGTACCTGGTTGACCACCCTGGCCGCCGCCAGCCTGTTTCCGCTGTTGGCCCAGGCGGCCGCCGAGCAGGAATTTCCCAGTGAAGCGGGGCAACTGACCGTCAGCACTGTCGCCGACGGCCTGCGCAACCCCTGGGCCCTGGCCTTCCTGCCGGGTGGCAAGGACATGCTGGTGAGTGAACGCCCCGGCAACCTGCGCATTGTCAGTGCAGAGGGCAAGGTCGGCCCGCCATTGTCCGGCGTGCCCAAGGTGTGGGCCGAAGGCCAGGGTGGCCTGCTCGACGTGGTGCTGTCGCCGGACTTCGACAAGGACCGAACGGTCTATCTGTCGTTCGCCGAAGAAGGCCCTGACGGCAAGGCGGGGACTGCGGTCGGCCGTGGCCAGCTGTCCCAGGACCGCGCGCGGTTGGAGAATTTCACGGTGATTTTCCGTCAGCAGCCCAAGCTCTCCGAAGGCAATCATTTCGGTTCGCGGCTGGTATTCGACCGCGACGGTTACCTGTTCATCGCCCTGGGCGAGAACAACCAGCGGCCCACCGCCCAGGACCTGGACAAGCTGCAGGGCAAGATCGTGCGCATCCTGCCCGATGGCGAGGTACCCAGGGACAACCCCTTGGTCGGCCGCGACAATGTGCGCCCGGAGATCTGGTCGTTCGGCCACCGCAACCAGCAGGGCGCGGCGTTGAACCCCTGGACCGGCCAGCTGTGGACCCACGAGCATGGCCCCCGTGGCGGCGACGAGATCAACATTCCACGGCCCGGCAAGAACTACGGTTGGCCGATCGCCACCCATGGCATCAATTACTCGATGCTGCCGATCCCGGAAGCCAAGGGCAAGCACGTCGATGGCATGGTCGACCCGCATCATGTGTGGGAGAAGTCGCCGGGCATCAGCGGCATGGCGTTCTATGACAGCCCGACCTTCAAGGCGTGGGAACACAACCTGTTCATTGGCGCCCTGGCGACCCAGGAGTTGATCCGTTTGCAGCTCGATGGTGACAAGATCGTGCATGAAGAACGCTTGTTGGGCGATCTCAAGGCGCGGATCCGCGATGTGCGAGTGGGGCCGGATGGTTATGTGTATGTGCTGACCGATGCCAAGGACGGGGCATTGCTGAAGGTGGGCTTGAAGGACGGATGATGGCTGAGGGGGCTTATCGCGGGGCACGCCCGCTCCCACGCACGATAGGGGCGAAAGTGTCGTACCATGGCCGGCATGACGCCAGAATCCCTCTACCTCCAGGCCCTCACTGAACGCGGCTACTTTCCCGACCCGGACCAGGCGGCCGCCGTCACCGCATTGCAGGCCTGCTTCGATGCCCTGGGCCAGGACAAGTCGACCCAGGGCCTGTACCTCTGGGGCCCGGTGGGCCGTGGCAAGACCTGGTTGATGGACCTGTTTCACCGTTCGTTGTCGCTACCTGCCCGGCGCCAGCACTTCCATCACTTCATGGCCTGGGTCCACCAGCGCCTGTTCCAGCTCAACGGCACCGCCGACCCGCTCAAGGCCCTGGCCCGCGAGTTGGCTGGCGAGATTCGCGTGCTGTGTTTCGACGAGCTGTTCGTCAGCGATATCGGTGACGCGATCATCCTCGGTCGGCTGTTCCAGGTGTTGTTCGACCAGGGCGTAGTAATCGTCGCCACCTCCAATCAGCCCCCCGACCAACTGTACCGCGACGGCTTCAATCGCGAGCGCTTCCTGCCGGCCATTGCCGCCATCGAGCAGCATATGCGCGTGCTGTCGGTGGCCGGAGAGCAGGACCATCGCCTGCACCCGGGGGCACGGTTGCAACGCTACTGGGTGGCGCCAGCGGGAGGTGGCGGGGCGTTGTCGACGGTGTTCGACCAGTTGAGCCCGGATGACCCCGGCAGCGCGCAGGCCGTGCAGATCGGCTCGCGCCACGTTCAGGTCGTGCGCCACAGCCCGCGGGCGCTCTGGTGTCGATTTGCCGATCTGTGCGAGCAGCCCCTGGCCGCCATGGACTTCATGGCGTTGTGCGACCGTTACCCGGCCATTCTGCTGAGTGATGTGCCGGCCCTGGGCGGCGTGCAGCAGGCCGGGCGTATCGCCCGTGGCACTGAAGATGGCGCCGCCCGTGTCGAGGCCGGAGACCGCGAACTGCCGACGTTGGCGCCCAAGGATGACAGCGTGCGGCGTTTCATCGCGCTGGTCGACGAGTGTTACGACCGGCGGGTCGCGTTGTACCTGGAGGCCGAGGTCCCGCTGGAAGCGCTCTACACTCAAGGGTATCTGGCGTTCCCGTACCAACGGACCCTGAGCCGGCTACGGGAGATGCAACTGCAACGCTTCGCCTGAAGGAGCCGACCATGGAGCCGCTGTCGCATCATCTGCTGACCCAGGCCTACAACAACGGCTGGGCCAACCATCGCCTGTACAAGGCCTGCCTGCAACTGACCCAGGACGAGTTCGTCGCCCCCCGTTGCAGCTTCTTCCCCTCGATCAAGGCCACCCTCAACCACCTGTTGACGGTGGACTGGTTCTACCTGGACGCGCTGGAGTGCGAGCAGCGCGGGGCAACGCCCGACCCGGACGGCGAGCGCTTCTTCGTGCCCGAGCAGCCTTTCGCTACCTGTACCGACCTGCAAGCCCAGCAGGCCCAGGCCGACCAGCGGCTGATCGCTTACTGCCGGCAATTGCGCGATGACCAACTCGGGCGCTATGTCAGCATCGTGCGGCCGGAGCGGATGCAGCATGAGCCGCGCCTGCGCTTGCTGTCGCACCTGTTCGAGCACCAGATCCACCACCGCGGCCAGGTGCACGCGATGCTCAGCGACACGGCGGTCAGGCCTCCGCAACTGGACGAATTCTTCTGCGAAGAGGAGGCCTCGCTGCGCGCCGAGGACTTTGCCGCCCTGGGGTGGAGCGAAGCGCAGATCTGGGCGCAGCGCTGAACGCCATTCAGGGTGTTTCGCCGTCGGCCAGATCATGGGCGGCCTGAACCAGCTGTTCCAGTTGGTGATGCACCATGGCGCGGTCCATCTGCATCAGGGATTGGCGGTTCCATAGCACCTGGCAGCCCGTGATCGGGTCGAGGCCGAGCACGGGCTTGCAGGCGTCCTGGCAGAACAGGTTCTGCTGGCCCCAGCGTACGTCGTCGATGGCGGGTAGTTCGATGAACATCAGCAACTGGTCGGCGGGGTGCTCGGTCACGTTGCACACATGGGTGCCTACCCGCAGGCTGATCACCGGCTCGAAGGCCACTGGGGGATCCAGCTTCAAGGCCGCGTACAGCTGGGTCAACGCATAGTCATAGTTTGTGCCTGGCATGGCGAGTTCTCGTTGGAGGGGACCGCCACGGTAACGACCACGCTGCTTGCCCGACTATCGGAGGCTGTCGTCGTTTTTTAGCTGCTGGCTGTCGCTCACTTTCTGCCGTGCGCCAGGTTCAGCGAACTTCCTACAGATGGTGGCGAAATGCCTCCGCCCATTCCAGGACAATCCCTGCGTTCAAGCAGGGGAGGGCATCGTAGCCTATGGCCATGTCTACACCCGTTGAGCTTCGACGTGGTGTGTAAAGGGGTCTACGGGAAGTACGGCCTGGTGCGAGAGGGATTTCTCCAGTTGAGGACTGGTGTGTGCAAGGGCGGCAGTTGGATGTTGTCGGGGCGGGTTTTGCGTCCCAGGGGCAGGAAGGCTTCTACGCGATCATGGCAGGCGAGCTGGCCGTGCGCGAAAAAGACAATGTCATCGATCTACAGGCCGGCGAGCTGCTGTTCGTCAAGCGTGGCACCTACCTGGTGGCGACCCGATGGCAGGCGTGCCAGGTGCTGTGGTTGCCGCTGGACGTGAATTTCGTGCAGGCGTTCATGCAGCGCCACGGCCAGGAACTGAGCCATCTCGAGCGCTGCGGCGAGCCCGGTGTGAATACCTTGCGGCTTCACCCCTGCACCGCGGCGCAGGAATGCGTGACCCGCCTGGCGGGGCTCGAAGGCGAGGGGACCTCGTCGATGCTGGCAATGCTGCGCCTGGAGGAGTTGCTGTTGCTGCTGGTGTTCGGGGCGCAGGGCCGGGCATTGCTGGCAGCCCTGCGGCAGCAGGGCAATCGCCATGTCGATCGCCTGCACGCCTTCATGGAGCAGCACTACCTGCGCGAGTGGCGCCTGGACCAGTACGCCGAGGCCTTCGGGCTGGGCCTGACGGCATTCAAGAGCCTGTTCTGCTCCTTCTACAACTGCTCGCCGCGGGCCTGGATCACCGAGCGCCGGATTGTCCACGCGCATCATCTGCTGCTGAACACGCGCATGAGCATTGTCGACATCGCCATGGAAAGCGGCTTTTCCAGCCAGTCGTATTTCAGCCAGAGCTATCGCCGGCGTTTCGGTTGCACGCCCAGCGACGCCCGTCGCTAGACGCCAACCCCTACCTCGCATGGACAAGACCCGTATGAACAGACTTTCCACGCAGCTGGCCCGCCGGCTGGGCATGGCGCCATGGCTGGCCGATGATGCTGGCGGCTACCACCTGTGCATTGATGGCCATGGCCTGCGGCTCGAACCGCGTGGCGTACGGCTGGTGGTTCGCAGCTCGCTATCGTCGGTGGTTGGTCAAGGCGCCAGTCTCGACCAACAGGTCCTGCGCCGCCTCTCGGGCATGCTCGTTGCGTGGGCTGCGCAGTGCCCGCAGCGGTTGGCACTGACACCTGAGGGAGAACTGCTGCTTGAGGCCTGGATAGACCTGTCAAAGGGCGATGTGGATGCCCTTGAGCATGTGCTCGGGGTTCAGCTCGCCCTGCTGAATGTCCTGTGCGCGTTCCGTCGCGGCCCGACACCCCTGATTGCCCGTGGAGCAAGCGTATGGCTGCCATGAGATCGCTTGCCACCGGTCTGGCAGCCCTGCTGGCCAGTCTTGTCGCCCAGGGCGAGCCGCTGGATTGGGCGGACGAGCCGTTCCACTACATCGCCCAGGGCGAGAGCCTGCGCGATGTGCTGACCAATTTTGCCACCAACTATCAAGGTTCGGTGGTGGTCAGCGACAAGGTCAGGGACCAGGTTAGCGCCACCTTCGAGCAGCCGGACCCGCAGGCGTTTCTCGAGCAGGTCGCGGTGCTCTACAACCTGGCCTGGTACTACGACGGCGCGGTGCTGCATGTCGACAAGTCGAGCGAAGTGCAGACCCGCCTGATCCACCTGGACAGGGTACGCGAGCCGCAACTACGTGCGGCGCTCCAGGAGGGTGGTGGCTGGACCTCGCGCTTTGCCTGGCGTGCCACGTCGGGTGGACGGCTGGTGTATGCGTCGGGACCGCCCCGCTATCTGGACCGGGTCGAGCAGACCGTCAAGGCCCTGGAGCAGCAGGCCAGCCTGCAGGATGAACTGGGTGGCAGCCTGAGCGTCGAGGTGATCCCACTCCGGCATGCGGTGGCCGTGGACCGCGAGATCGACTATCGCGAACAGAAGGTGGCGGTGCCCGGCGTGGCCACGCTCCTTTCCCGGGTGCTGGCCGATGCCAATGTGGTGGCGGTCGACGGCCAGTCCGTGGGAGAGGGCGCGCCCGTGCGTGCCGGCCGGGCCGTGGTCCAGGCCGAACCGTCGATCAATTCCATCATCGTGCGTGATCACGCCGAGCGCCTGCCCATGTACCGGCGCCTGGTCATGGCGCTGGACCGGCCGGCGGCGCGGATAGAGGTAGGCCTGACGATCCTCGATATCAACGCCGAACACCTGGATGAGCTGGGCGTGGAATGGCAGTTCGGAGTCGGTAAGCATCAACTGATGGACATCCGAACCCAAGCGGGATTGGCGCAAACCACGTTGGCTGGCAGCCTGGTCGATAGTCGGGGATTGAACCGGCTGCTGGCCAAGATCACCCTGATGCAGGGCGAGGGTCATGCCCAGGTGGTATCACGCCCGACCTTGCTGACCCAGGAAAACACCCTGGCGGTGATCGATCACAGCGAAACCTACTATGTGCGGGTGATGGGCGAGCGGGTGGCCGAGCTCAAGGCCATTACCTACGGCACCTTGCTGAAGATGACGCCACGCCTGATCCGCAGCGCGGACCGGCCGGAAATCAGCCTGAGCCTGCATATCGAGGATGGCAGCCAGAAGCCCAACAGCACCGGGTCCGATGGCATTCCCACCATCAGCCGCACGGTCATCGACACGCTGGCCCGGGTAGACCTTGGGCAGAGTCTGATGATCGGCGGCATCCATCGCGGCGAGACGAGCGAAAGCATCCGCAAGGTCCCGTTGCTGGGTGACATTCCCTTCCTGGGCGCCTTGTTCCGCTATCAGTCGAGCAACACCCGTCGTTCGGTGCGCCTGTTCCTGATCGAGCCGAGGCTGATTGACCCCGGGCTTGGCGAGCGTGCCTGATATGACCTGGAAACTGCGGCTCTACAGCGGTTTGAATGCCGGCGCCGAGGTGTCCCTGATGCCTGGGCGGGTGGTCATCGGCGCCGATCCGGCCCAGGCCGACCTGGTGCTGGCGGATACGGGCATTGCCGCCATTCACCTGGTGCTGATGGTCGAGGCCGGTGGCGTACGCTTGCTGGAGTGGGGTTCGAGCGAAGCACCCACCCAGGATGGACGAGAGGTGGCAGCGCAGGCCGAACTCCAGGCATTGGCGACTCAATGTTGCGGTCCGCTGCAGTGGGCCTTCTGCAATCAAGACGACCTGTTCGCCGAGTGGCTTCCCGCGCAGCGTTCTCGGTCAGGCTTGCGCCACGGCTGGTTCATGGTGCCGGGTGCCGGGTTGCTTTTGCTGCTCGTGTTGCTCACGCGATTGTTGATTGCCGACGCTGAGGCACAGGACACGCCAACAGCAGTGGTAGCGCCCGTCGAGCAACCGCCCCAGCCCCGGGAGCAAGCCCGGACGCGGCTGGCGCAACTGCTGCGCGAATGGCGCCTGGAGGACACCTTGAGCGTGACCGACCAGGGACACACCCTGGTGCTGCGCGGGGCGCTGCGCGAGCGCCAGCTCCAGGACTACCAGAACCTGCAGCGACAGTACCGCGAGGCATTCGGCGACCACCCATCATTGCGCTTGGTCGACGAGGGCAGGGCACCTGCGCCCGCGAAACTCGATTTCCCTGTTCGAGGCGTCTCACTGGGGCGGTTGCCCTACGTGACGCTGAGCGACAACCGCCGTTACCCAGTGGGGGCACTGATGCCCTCCGGCATTCGCATCCTGGCGATCGATCGGCAGGCGATCACGCTGAGCAAGGGTGGCCGGGACTACGTGATCAACCTGAAGGAGAGACCGGCAGATGATGGATGAACTCATGTGGGAGGTGCGTGATCCGCGTAAGCAGGCGCGAATGTTCTCGGTGCTGGAGCACGCACGGCAGGCCTGTGCCAGGCAGTTGTCGGAGCCGCTGCCACCTTCCGAGTTCCAGGAATTGCACCAACAACTGGCGGCCCTTGAAGCAGCCTTGAAAATACTCGAGAAACTGGAGGAACACTGAAATGACGAACATCAGCAGCGGCTTCTACGACGGTACCAGCAACACCATGGACATGGTGCACAAGGGGATGGTCGAGCAGGTACAAAAGGCCAACAAGGATGTTCTCGATTCGCTCGAGAAGCTCAACAAGAAAAGTGACGATCCTGCGTTGCTGGCCGACATGCGCCATCGTACGAACATCTGGTCGAACGTGTTCCAGGTCGATGCGACCCTGGGTCAGACCTTCAAGAACACTCTCAGCAGCATCCTGCAGAAGTTCTGAGCATGAACCATTCCGTGAACAATCTGATGGCCCGCCTGGGCCTGCTGGGTGTCGAGCATCGTCACCATGACGAGGCGTTGTGCATCGCGCAATGGCTGGCCCGGGAACCGGCAACCATGGAGGCCGCCTGTGCGATACGCATTGCCAGCCTGATGGGGCAGGGGCGTTGCGAGGAAGCCCTGGCAGAGGGCAACCAGGCACCCTGGCCATCCCTCGAGCCGTGGCTGGCGCTGTGCGAGCGTCAGTTGGGCTACATGGCCGTGCTTGAGCGGCGTCTCGAGGGCATGGCGCAGAGCGGTGATCCTGACCTGGTCCGCTTTGCCCAGGGCATGCGCGCCCAGGTGGTGGCATGAGTCCGCTGGCCTCGGCGCTTGTGTCTGGTGCGCAAGGTGCACTGATCGCGTTGCCCACGCACAGTGATCAAGACGCAGCCGAGTTCCAGGCAAGCCTTGTTGAACATCAAACCCGCGAACAGGTGTCCTCGGAACTGACGCAGCAAACGAGGCTGCAAGTGCTCGCCATGGCGATGGACCTGCTGAATGATTCCTTCACGGTGGAGGGCGACTCATGAATGGCATTACCGAGGTAACCCGGGTTGTCACCGACCTGCAGTCCCTGTCAGCACCGGCTGCCGATTCCCGGCAGGTGGCCGAGTTCGAGCAAGCGCTTTCCGGTGCCGCCGACAGCCCTGGCGATGGACTGCTGCACCAGATAGGACAGCTCCACCAGCAGCATACCGAAGCCCGGCAGGGCGCGCAGGCCAGCCTGGTCTCGCGCACGGGGGACCCCGTGGCACTGATGGACGCCCATTGGTCGCTGATCCGCAGCAACCTGCAGGTAGAGTTGATCGCCAAGGGTGTCGGGCGCACCACGCAGAACATCGAAACCCTCATGAAAGCCCAGTAGGTGTCCTGTGAAAAGATCATGGCAGTGCATGCTGCTTCTGGCAGTGCTGACACTGGGCGGGTGCAGGGTCGAGCTTTACCTTGGCCTCGCCCAGCGCGAGGCCAACGAAATGCTCGCGGTGCTGGACACCGAGGGCATCGCAGCGGTGAAGGCCCAGGACAAGGACGGCAAGGTGAAGATCCTGATCGACGAAGCCGATATCGGCCACGCGGTGGCGGCGCTCAAGCGTCAGGGCTATCCGCGGGAGATGTTCTCCACGGTCAATGACGTGTTTCCCCGGGACAGCCTGATCTCCTCGCCCTTGGAGGAACAGGCGCGGCTGACCTATGTGAAGTCACAGGAACTGTCGCGGACCTTGTCGGAGATCGATGGTGTACTGGTGGCCCGGGTGCACGTGGTATTGCCGGAGCCCCGTGACGGCCTGCGCGCGCAGGCCGGCGTAGCGTCGGCGTCGATCTTTATCAAACATGCGGCGGATGCGGCGCTGGAGCTGTACATCGGGCAGATGAAACAGCTGTTGAGCAACAGCATCGAAGGCCTGGACTACGAGCGCATCAGCGTGGTGCTGGTGCCGTCGAACCAGGCGCGTCAACCGCTGGCGGGCCTGCGCCATGTCACGCTGTTGTCGATCCAGGTTCTGGAAGGTTCGCGCTGGCGGCTTGTGGCGCTGCTGGGCGTGCTGCTCGGGGTGCTGGTACTGAGCAACCTGGCGCAGTACCTGTGGTGGCGTCAGAGAGCATGACCGAGTTCCAGTTTCGTTACTGCCCGGCGCACTACCTGCATTCGACCCACTGTCCCGAAGCGCTGGATCAGATGGTTCAGGCCTTGCCGTACTGGCGGGAGAGTCGCGAGGTCAACGGCTGGCTGATGTCGGTGCTGGCGCTGTGCGAGCCGTTCGACTTGCCAGAACGACTCGGTAGGCTGGCCCTGTTTTCACAGCCGGCGTTGGAGCGGGTGTTGGCCAGTTTGGGCGGCCTGCTGCATGGCCAGGCCATCCGACAAGTACTCGAACGGTCGGGGCAGGCGCGGTTGCGGGCGGCACTCAACCCACAGGGCCTGCGCTATTGCCTGGAAAAGTGGTGTCTCGTCATTGGCCCTTGGCCTGTGGGCTGGCAACAGGCGCTGCCAGCCGGTGACCTGGACGCGTACCTGCCTGGTTGTGGCTTGTCGTTCTGGCTGCAGGCATGCGGTGAGATCGATTCGGGGTTCGCTCGGCGTCTGAACCTGCGCCTGCCCGCCGTGACTGCAATGCCGACTTGGCCGATGGACGATGAACAACGCGTCCTGGCACGCACCCTTTGCCTGAAAGTGGCCCGAGACAGGAGCCCGGAATGTTGCCATTTATTGAGTTGAATGAGGCCCGGCCGATGATCGACCCGAGCCTGAACGTATTGCGCAGCGCTGACTATCAGCAGTACCTCGATGCCAGCGTACTGACCGAAAACGCACGTCAGCGTGCCCGGGATATCGATGCCCGGGCCGATGCGGTGCTCGAGGAGCATCAGCGGCTCGGGCGGGAGGTCGGACTGGAAATGGCCGCCATCGAACAGGTGGCGTTGCTGCATGGGACACGCTTGCGCTGCGATGCCTTCTATCGCCAGGTCGACCAGCAGATGAGCGAGGTGGTGCGCCAGGCCGTGTGCAAGGTGCTGGGGGAGTACCCTGATATCGAGCTGACACTGGCCGCGACCCGTCAGGCGCTGGCGCAGGTTCAGCCAATGGAAGCGTTGTTGCTGCACGTAGGGCCCGATCAGTTGCCTGAGGTTCGCCAGCGTTTGGATGAAGTGCTCGCGCTATATCCCGAGGTCGGGCCTGTCGAGGTATGCGCCGATGCCAGGCTAGCGCGAGGCGGCTGTCGCCTGGAGACCGCAGGCTGCGTGATCGATGCCAGTATCGAAGGGCAGTTGGCCGCGTTGCAGCGGGCGCTGACGCAACGGCACCTTGACGATGAGGCTGGAACGCCATGAACGAAGCCGTGTTGGCCGCAGCCGCGCGGGCGATCCGTGATGATCAGGAGCGCGATGCGTTGCTCCAGGTGTTCTGGACACAGCTTCGCCAGCCTGCTCGGAATCTGGCGAGGGAGCGCGCAGAAACCGTGCCTGTGCGCCGGCCATTGCCGCAGCGTGGGATCCTGGTCTAGCGCTCCCATCTCCATTGTCCTGGACCTGTGGGAGCAACTGTCTTGCTCAATTTTTAGAATCTGGCGCGATCCCTGTGGGAGCGGGTTTACCCGCGAACACCAGCGAAGCTGGTGCCAACCACCGCGGCGCTTGCTTCGCGGGTAAACCCGCTCCCACAGGGACCTTGGTTTGCCTGTGGTTTACGTTATCTATGCCATCTCCTCCTGCGCCTGCAACCAGCGAATCACCTCGGCCACTGGCTGGATCAACTCGCCGGGAATGTACTGCTCCACCCGGCTGTCGGCGAATAGCGCCCGGGCCAGGGGAATACGTTCGAGCACCGGTACTCCTTCTTCCTCGGCAATCCGCCGCACCAGCAGGGCCTGCTCGTCGGTGTACTTGAGGGTGACCAGCGGCAAGGGTGTTTCCCCGGGTTTGTAGCGCAGGCCCACGGCGATATGGGTCGGGTTGGCGACGATGACCGACGAGCGCCTGACATCCGCGCGCAACGTGCCGTTGTGCATTTCGCGATGGCGCTTGCGGCGCTCGCGCTTGAGCTCGGGGGCGCCCTCCATCTCCTTGTGCTCGCGCTTGACCTCTTCCTTGCTCATGCGCAATTGCTTGAGATGCTGCCAGCGCTCCAGGCCGTAGTCGGCTGCCGAGATCGCCAGGAAACCCACGGCACAGACCCCGATCAGTCTGCCCATCAGGCTGCCCAGCAACGGCAGGATGCACTCGATGCCGCACGATGACACCCGCAGCAGCGTGCGCAGGTGGTCGCTGAGCAGGCCAAGCACCAGCGCGCCGAGCAGCAGTACCTTGAGCGACGACTTGAGAAAGTCGAGCAGGTTCCTGACCGAGAAGATTCGTTTCACCCCCTCCAGTGGACTGACTTTCTTCAGGTCGGGTGAGAGCGACTTGCCGCTGAACACGAAGCCGGTCTGCAGCAGGTTGCCGGCGATGGCGGCGAGCACGGCCGTCAGCAGGAACGGCAGGGTGAGCCATAGCAACTCATGCAGCAGTTGCTCGAGCATCAGCTCCAGCGCTTGGCGAAAGGGCAGGTGGAGCAGGGGGGCGGGGAGCATCATCAGCTCACGCAGATGCCCGAGAAAGTAATCGGGAAAAGCCATGGGCAACGCAACCAGGCTCAGGATCAGCACTGTGGAGACCAGCTCCTTGCTTTTGGCCACCTGACCGTTGCGGCGCGCATCGCGCAATTTTGCCCGTGTGGGCTGTTCAGTTTTCTCGCTGCTCATGGTTGCTCCAGCAACGGAGCGAGCAGACTTGCCTTGGCCAGCGCGATGGACACCTGATCCTCGGCCAGTGTCATCAGCAGGACCAGGTACGGCACAAGTAGCGTGCTGCAGACCAGGCTCTTGATCGGCATGGACAGGATGAACACGTTCAGCGACGGCGCGAAGCGGCTGACCAGGGCCAGGCCGAGTTCGGCGAGGAACATGGCGATCAGCAAGGGTGCTGCGAACAGCACGCACAGGGCCAGCAGGTAATCGAACTGGGCCAGGAAGAAGGTGTTCCACTGGCTGCCGATGTGTGGGTAGAAGCTTGCCACCGGCCAGCTGGCGTAACTGCCCAGCAGTGCCCCCAGCAACCCCAGGAAGGCGCCGCCGGTGAAGAACAGGGTAAGGAGCGTCTGCGCCAGCAAGGTGCCGGAGGGGCTGGTCTGGCTGCCCAGCAGCGGGTTGAGGGTGGAGGCCAGGGTGGCGCCGCGCTGGTTGTCGATGAGAAAACCGCAGGCCTCCAGGGCCCAGAACGGGATGACCACCACAAAGCCCAGCAGCAGGCCGAGCAGCACTTCCTTGCCGATCAGCAGCCCCAGCTGCAACCCGTCCAGCTCGGCGGGCAGGGTACCGGCCACGCAGGGGTAGATGAACAGCGCCAGCGAACAGGCCACGCCATTGCGCACCAGCGCGCCGCCCAGTACCTGCTTGCCGAGGATCGGCAGCAGGAGAAAGCAGCCGAACAACCGGGGCAGGATCAGGCTGAAGCCCAGCAGCATCTGTTCAAGTGTCTGGACCGTCATCGCACCGAGGGAATCCGGTTGAGCACCAGGTCGGTGTAGCGATATAGCTCGCTGCCCATCCAGTCGGCGGTGACGAACAGGGTGACGACCACCGCCACCAGCTTGGCGACGAAGCCCAGGGTCTGTTCCTGCACCTGGGTCAACGCCTGCACCAGGGATACCAGGGTGCCCACCAGCGCGGCCATCAATACTGTCGGCAGGGAAAGGACCAGCACCAGCCACAGCGACTGGCTGGCGAAGTGCAACACTTCGGTACTGTGCATGTCAGCCTCCGTAGCTCAGCACCAGGCCATGGGAGAGTCGTCCCCAGCCGTCGAGCAGGACGAACAGCAGCAGCTTGAAGGGCAGTGAAATGGTCACCGGCGAGACCATCATCATGCCCATGGCCAGGAGGATGTTGGAGATGATCAGGTCGATGGCGATGAAGGGCAGGCAGATCAGGAAGCCGATCTCAAAGGCCCGGCTCAGTTCGCTGATGGTGAACGCCGGCAGTAGCACCAGCAGGCTGTTGCCATCGATCCGCTCGGCGTAGTGGCTGGGCCATAGCTGGCGGGCGCTGTCGAGGAAGAAGGCGCGTTCGCGCTCGTTGACCTGGCCATCGAGGAAGGCGCGAAACGGCGCCATGCCTTCGTCGAGAAAACGTTCGACCGAGCGGGCATCGCCGAGGGTCGTTTCATGGGCGTTCAGGTAGTCGTAGGTAGCCATGCCCACCGGGGCCATGACGTAGATACTGAGAATGATCGCCAGGCCGTACAGGGCCATGTTCGGCGGAATCTGCTGGACACCCAGGGCATTGCGCAGCAACGAGAAGACCACGGCCATCTTCAGGAACGAGGTGGCCATGACCGCGATGAAGGGCACCAGCGACAGCAGCGCCAGGCCGAGGATCAGGCTCAGTTCGTTCGGCAGCTGGATCATGTCGGTTGCTGTTCCAGCAGGCGGTTGATCCGCACCCCGAGGCGGCCGTCGATCTGCACCAGCAGACCGGTGCCGACACAGCGCTGGTTGGCGAGGATACGCACCTGGGCATCCAGCGGGCTGTGCAGTTCGATCAGCGCTCCAGGTTGCAGGGTCGACAGCGTGTGCAGGTCGAGGGTCTGGCGACCGACTTCGAAACTGACCGGTATTGGTAGTTGCTCCAGTGTTTCCAGGGCGGTGTCGGTCACAGGGGGGGTGTCGTGCATGCGGACTAGCTCCAGGTGTGTGTCGTCGAGTTGCAGTTCGGCCCAGGGGTGGCCATCGAGCACGCCCAACAGTCGCGGGGAGCTTGGCGTACCTGCGGGCAGCAGCAGGATGTCGCCCGTGCCGAGGTCGCGCAGCTCGTGCAACGTCAGTTCGAGGGGTCGCCACTGCAGCGAGAGGTTCAGCAGGATGTTCAGGCGTTCGCGCAGTGGACGCCGTGGCAAGACCGTCAGCAGGCGCTCGCTGTCGCCTTGCACCCAGCAGGGCAGCAGGCCTTGCGTGCTGCTCAGCGTCACTTGCAGACCGGGTGTGCGGTCGATGGTTTCTGCCGGCTCGATGCCCAGGCATTGCAGGCCGGGCAGGCGAGGAGTGTCCCGTTGCAGCACCGCCAACTGCAGTGCGCTGGGGAGGCTGGCAAAGTCGGCGGCCTGCAACTGCGGTGCAAGCCATTGCGCCAGCTGCTGCCGACGACACAGCAGGCGAGTCGGTACGCCGAGCCAATCGATCTGCACGGCCAGATCCAGGTCATCGCCTGGAACGCTGACACTCAGCGAGACCTGCCCTTGATCGTCGGCATAATGGGGTTGGCGATGGCTCAGTAACTGCTGCAAGCGCAGTTCCTGGGTGTGGGCGGCAGGCAAGTTCAATGTACTCATGGTTGAGGCCAGCCTTCGTCCTCTACATGGCGCTTGTTGCGTGAGCCTTGCTGGCTGTCGCCATTTGCGCCGAAGCCGAGGCTGACCGGCTGCGCGGGATCGAGCCGTTGCAGACGCTCAAGCAGGTCCGTACCGGCTACCTGCAATTGCCGCAGGGCGGCTGGCGCCGCCTGGATCTCCACCTGCAGGCCAGCGCTCACAGGGTTCATGCGTACTTCGACATGGCCCAGCTGAGGTAACTGCACCTGCAACAGGGCCTGTTCGCGGGTACCCGTCCTGCTGGCGAACAGTTGCAATTGCAGGCGCTCCACAAGCGTCTGCAGATCCTGGATGGGGGCCGCGACAGTTGCCGGCAAGGCCCTGTCGATCAGGGGGCGCTCGCCCGATGAGGCAGGGGGCGCAAGGATTGGCTCGATATCACTGGGTAGCAGACGATCCGGCACGTTGTCGGTACTGTCGCGGACGGTTTGCAGGCCCGCATCGGCACGGCTTGCCTCGGTCAATGAGGTCGGCTCGACCTCATCAAGTATCGCTGGCATGGGCTCCGGAAGGGGGCGTTCGATGACGTTCTCGATCAGCGCAGGTCGTTCTGCTGCGCAGGCGGGTGGGCACTTTGCGATCAAGGCAGCCATGCTCAGGACCACTTGGGTGACAGGGCGTTCAGGGCTGGCCTCGTCCCGGGCAGGTCGAAGGCCTGTATCCTGCGGCGCGCTGCGCTTGAACCGTGGAATTTCCAGCAGGTGTTCGAACAACAGTCGCTGCTCGTTGCAAGGCCCACGTTCAGGCGGGTCATGCAATGGGTTGTCCGGCAGCGCAGGAACAGGCTGGGTGTTCAGCATGGCGAGCCTCCCTGGCCATGGCACTCCTCCACTTCGAGCTCCTGGCTGTGCTCTGTGCGCCGAGCGGCTTGCCGGGATGCCTGCTCGTGCAGTTGCTTGAAACTGTCCAGCTGTTGTCTGGCCTGGGCAAGTTTCGCTTGCGCCTGCTGGCGTGCGGTGTGCTGGCGCGCCAGTGCATTCTCGCAGGCCACGACTTGTCCACGCAGGCTCGCTTCCCGCTCGCCGAGCAGGCCGACCTGGCGACGCCACTGTTCCAGGTCATGGCGCTTGGTCAGGCGCCCCACCTGCGCATCGAACAGGCGCTGCTCCTCTTCGCGGGACCAGCACCGATACGTCAGGTGCGCCTCGAGCGATTTTGCCTTGTCCGCCTGTGCCGCCTGCAAGCGGGCCTGCTGATTGCGCGCTTCGTGCTCGGCCCGTTGCAGTCGGCGTTGCTTGATGGATAACAGGGTGGTCAAGGGCACCGGGCGATCTCCAGCAGTTGTTCGAGGCTCTGCTGCAGCGAACTGTGTTCGTGCGGTGCCTGGCACAGCCAGGCACGAATGGCATCGTGCTTGTCGATGGCCAGGTCCACGGCAGGGTCCTGGCCTCGGGAGTATTCGCCGACTCGCAGCAGCAGTTCGACGTCTTCATAGCGCGCCATCCACTGGCGCAACTGGCTGGCGGCGGCACGGTGGGCAGGGCTGACCACCTGGTGCATGACCCGGCTGACCGAGCGCAGCACGTCGATGGCCGGGTAGTGGTTGGCCGCCCCCAGAGCCTGTGACAGCACGATATGGCCATCGAGGATCGAGCGGGTTTCCTCGGCGATCGGTTCGTTCAGGTCGTCGCCCTCCACCAGCACGGTGTAGAGCGCGGTGATCGAGCCCTTGTCCGAGTGCCCGGCGCGCTCGAGCAGGCGTGGCAACTGGGCGAACACCGAGGGCGGAAAGCCGCGTCGGGTCGGCGGTTCACCCGCGGCCAGGCCGATCTCGCGTTGGGCCCTGGCGAAGCGGGTCAGCGAGTCCATCAGCAACAGGACCTTGCAACCCTGGTCGCGGAAATACTCGGCCACGGTGGTGGCGACGAAGCCCGCCCGGGCCCGCTCCATCGCCGGGCGGTCGGAGGTCGAAACCACCAGCACCGCGCGGCGCAGCCCGTGTTCGCCAAGCTCGTGATGAATGAACTCGCGCACCTCGCGACCGCGCTCGCCGATCAGCGCAAGGACGATCACGTCGGCCTTCGCGTTGCGCATCAACGAGGCCAGCAGCGTGCTCTTGCCGCCGCCGGCAGGGGCGAAGATGCCGACGCGTTGCCCTTCGGCGCAGGTGAGCAGGCCATCGATGCAACGGATGCCCAGGCTCAAGGGGGTGTCGACCAGCTTGCGGCTCAAGGGCGCCGGCGCATCCCGGTGCACCGGGTACCAGGCCTGTGGTGTGGCCGGCATGCTGCCGTCGAGCGGGTTGCCGAAGCCGTCAAGCACTGTTCCCAGCAAATGATCCCCCACGCCCACGCGGTGCATGCTCCCGGTGGGGCAGACCTCGGTGCGCGTGCAAAGGCCCTGCATGTCGCCCAGCGGGGCGAGCAACGCCTGGTCCTGTTGCAGGCCGATGACCTCGGCCAGCAGCGCCTGCTCATGGTTGGGCCTGCGCAGTCGGCACAGCTCGCCGACCTGCACGCCGGGCGCCAGCGCACGGATCAGGGTGCCGGTGACCTGGGTGACCTTGCCGTTGACCTGGACCAGGGTGGCGCCGTTCACGGCAGACTTCAGGGTCTGGGGAATCTGCAGCAGCGATGGCGACATGGGTACGATGTGGGTGCGTGAATGAAGGGGACCATTCTAGGAAGCCTGCCCGGGGATGGATTTCACTGTGAGTCGCATGTTTTTAGATTCCGGTCGCTATGTGTTGCGCGCGCCGGCAGGCTAAAAAGAAGCGCCCGACGATGACAGTACGGCTGCTGGCTTGCCTCTAGCATGCCGCTCATTCATTTATTTCGAAGTGAGGTGGGGATGAGCGAAGGCATCGGCTTTGCCCGGGTTGACCCGATGGTGGACATGGGGGGCGGCTGGGAGGCGCAGGCAACCGTCCAGGCGCGGCAGGTGACCCCGATGGGGCAGCAGGCCGAGATGGCGGAGGAGCTGTCGATGGCATTCTCGTCGCTGGCCAATGCCCGGCTCAGTGCCCGCAGTCGCGTCACCGATGCGCGCCTGCATGGGCAGCAGGCGGGCCAGGCGGCCGAGGAGATGCTGGCCAAGGTGCCGGACGTCCAGCGCCGCGCCCTGGATGAACTGGTGGCCTGGTTGCGTCAGCATCCTCATCTGACACCGGGGGAGCTGGAGGCACGCCTGGATGGCTTCTCCGGCGAAGCCTGCCATCGCTACCTGGCCCTGGCCTATGCCCGTGATGCATTGGGCAAGGCGGCTGATACCCGCGACTTGCTCGGCAAGCTGGACCAAGCCATGGCAAGCATGGCGCAGACGCAAGGCCAGGCGATCGAACTGGGGATCGAGATCGGTCCGCTGGCACAGGCGACCCAGGAGCAGGGTGTCGCCGAGGTGGCCGCGCTGCGCGAGGTTTATTGCGACTTCCTGTGCGGTTATCGCGGGCTTCGGCACGCCTGGGACGACTTGCGCGCACGCTTCGGCGATGCGGCCATCGGCGATATCGCCCAGTTCATGCTCAACGGCCTGGCCAGTCATATCAGCGGGCCGTCCTCGCACCTGGACAGCAACCAGCTGCAGCAGGTCATCAGCGACATGAAGCTGGTGCAGGCCCTCAAGAAACTGGAAAGCGACACGGCCGCGCTGTTCCGCCAGCTTGCCGGAGAGCCCAGTGGCGTACGGGCCTTCTGATCTGGTCAGCGACCTGTTGGCGCTGCTCGACAAGCGCTGGATCACCGAACAGGACATCCTGCGCCTGCTCGCCGCGCTGCCGCTGGCCCCTGGCGCTCAACGTGTCCATTGCCTGCGTGAACTGCGGCGGATCTTTCGCCTGCTGCCCTTGCAGGTGTTCAGCGAAGAGGTCCAGCGCGAGCACCTGCTGGCGATCTGTCAGTTGACCATGGACCAGCTCATCGACGACGAAGAAGCGTCGCTGCATGGCGGGCGGGAGGCGTGAGCATGGACTTGTGTACTGAAGCCATGGTCCGGTTCTGTCGCGATCAGGGAGTGATTCTGGCGCATCCGCAGGAGACCTTTCAGCGTCTGGAACTTGCGGATATCGGTGTCGTGCAGTTTGAGCGACAGGCAGGGCAGTTGACACTCTGGCTGACCTTTCCCGTGCATGGAGCACTGTTTGAACGTGCCCTGTCGAGTGCGCTCAGGCAGGTCCATGATCATCAGGCGCCTGGCCAACTGCTGCGTTGCGGCCTGCTGCCTGACGACCGCCTGGTGTTGCTGGTCAGCCTTGATGAGCACCGGGTGACCGAGCAGGTACTGCATGAGGCTTGCCGGCTGCTGTCGCGGGTGCGTGTCGAAGTGCTCACGGCATGAGCGTGATCGAGCGAGCCGGGCAGCTCCCTGACCTGTGGTTGCCGTCATTGGCAGCCGACACTGCGTTGCCACGGCCGGCTGGCGAACCGCTGCCGATGCCGGGGCAACCCGTGCAGGCTCATCTGCGTGAACTGTACCCGCGGCATCGGATGGAACGCCTGCGTCTGTCCTACGCCAGCCCCGAACAGGAACTGCATGCCCTGTACGACCCGCAGCGCTTCGCCACGACGCTGGACGCCCTGGCGGAGCAACTCCTCAACACCCAGGCCCGCGAGAACCGCCAGGCGGCGGCGCTGCTGCAGGCATTGCTGGCCGACCGGCATACGCTGGCGTGCTACGCCAACCTTCTGCTCAAGGTATGAATAGATGCAATTGACGATTGAACAGCGTGATGTCCTGCAGCTGTTGGCCTGGCTGCACCTGCGATGTGGCCTGCCCGAGGGCGCGCATACGTTGCTGGAGGTGCTGTTGCGGGTTGATCCCGATCACATCGCCGGGCGCCGCGCCTCGGTAGTGGCTGCATTGGAACTGGGCGACTGGGCGCGTGCCGAGCAGCAGTGCCTGGCGCTGCGTGACGCCGGTGAGCAGCGGGCCCCCCTGTGGCTGTGCCTGAGCCAGGCGCAGCAGATGGCGGGCCGGTTGGAGCAGGCCCAGGCCACCTTCGCCGAGTACCTGCGACGCAAGGCCCACCCATGAACACCTTGACCCGGGTGCTTGGCCATATCGGCGCGCGCAAGGACCTGATGCTGGCCGTGATGCTGCTGGCGGTGGTGTTCATGATGATCCTGCCGTTGCCACCGCTGTTGCTGGACCTGCTGATCGCCCTGAACATGACCATCGCCGTGGTGCTGCTGATGATGTCGGTGTATGTCGTATCGCCGCTGCATTTCTCGGTGTTTCCCTCGGTGCTGCTGGTCACCACGCTGTTTCGCCTGGCACTGTCGATCAGCACCACGCGGATGATCCTGCTGGAGGCCGACGCCGGGCAGATCGTGCAGACCTTCGGCGACTTCGTGGTCGGCGGCAACCTGGTGGTGGGCTGCATCCTGTTCCTGATCATCACCATCGTGCAGTTCCTGGTCATCACCAAGGGCGCCGAGCGGGTGGCGGAGGTCAGCGCGCGGTTTTCCCTCGATGCCATGCCGGGCAAGCAGATGAGCATCGATGGCGATCTGCGCGCCGGGGTCATCGACGTCAACGAGGCCCGCGAGCGCCGTGGCGAGGTGGAGAAGGCCAGCCAGATGTATGGAGCCATGGACGGGGCGATGAAGTTCGTCAAGGGCGACGCCATCGCCGGGCTGGTGATCATCGTGGTCAACCTGCTGGCGGGCCTGGCCATCGGCGTGATGCAGAAGGGCATGAGCGCGGCTGACGCCTTGCAGCTCTACGCGGTGCTTACCGTGGGCGATGGCATGGTCAGCCAGGTGCCGGCGCTGCTGATCGCCATCACAGCCGGCATCATCGTCACCCGCGATGGCGAAGGGGCGCGCGACCTTGGGGCGAATATCGGCAACCAGGTAATGGCGCAACCCAAGGCCCTGATGATCGGCGGCGCATTGCTGGTGTTGTTCGGGCTTGTTCCAGGCTTTCCGACGGTCACTTTCCTTACCCTGGCACTGCTGGTCGGGGGCGGTGGCTGGTGGGCGATCCGCCAACGGCGCATCGCGGAGGAGGGCCGGCTGCACACTGGTGGCCTGCCGGCGTTGCTGGCCAATGGCGCTGGCGCCCCCACGCTCAAGCCTTCCGGCAAGGCGAAGACGGCCGCTGACGCGCAAGCGTTCGCCTTGACGGTGCCCTTGCTCATCGATGTGGACAGTGGCCTGCAAGCCGCCTTGGAGGCTGCCTCGCTGAACGAAGAGCTGGCGCGGGTCCGGCAGGCGCTGTATCTGGATCATGGCGTGCCGTTTCCCGGTATCCGCCTGCGTTTCAGCAGCGTGCTCGGCCCCGGCGAGTACCGCATCCTGTTGCAGGAAGTGCCGGTGGCGCGTGGCAGGCTGATGCCGGAACGGCTGCTGGTCCAGGAAAAGCCCAGCCAGCTGGCGCTTGTCGGCGTGCCCTACGAGGAAGGCGAAGCCCTGCTGCCAGGACGGGCAGCGCTGTGGGTGGAGCAGGCCCAGCGCGAGCGTCTGGAGCGCGCCGGATGCGCCTTCCTGGCGATTGACCAGGTGCTTGCCTGGCACCTGTCGCAGGTTTTGTGCGAATACGCCGGGGACTTCATCGGTATCCAGGAGACCCGCTACCTGCTGGAGCAGATGGAGCAGGGCTATGGGGAGCTGGTCAAGGAGGTGCAGCGCATCCTGCCGTTGCAGCGCATCACCGAGGTGTTCCAGCGGCTGGTGGGCGAGGGTATCTCGATCCGCAACATGCGCTCGATCCTCGAAGCCTTGGTGGAGTGGGGCAGAAAGAGAAGGACGTGGTGCAGCTGGCCGAATACGTGCGCAGCAGCCTCAAGCGCTATATCTGCTACAAGTACGCCAGCGGGCACAACCTGCTGCCGGCCTACCTGCTGGATCCGGCGGTCGAGGAGATGATCCGCAACGGCATCCGCCAGACCAGTGCCGGCAGCTACCTGGCCCTGGAGCCTGCGCAGAGCGACACCTTTCTCGCCCAGGTGAAAGCCGTGGTGGGCGACTTGCAGGATGCCCAGGCAAGGCCCGTGCTGGTGGTGTCGATGGATATCCGCCGCTATGTGCGCAAGCTGGTCGAGGGCATCTATTTCGACTTGCCGGTGCTGTCCTTCCAGGAACTCACCACGCAGATCAACATCCAGCCATTGGGGCGCATCGGCTGACGCCAGCCTGGCGTCAGAAAGCGTACCCACAAACTACAAAATCGCGGCCGGGTCTGACGGAGCGGCCGCTTGCACCTCAATAGACTTCATCGGCATGTACCCCGGCCTTGTGCCAGGAAGGGTACCTGACCAACCGGATGCAGATGATGAGCAGTTCTATTGAAGCAAGTAGTCGCCCTGTCCCTTTGCCGTACGTAGACCGTGTCGCGCCGCCGGACACCTGGCGGGATATCAAACGGCTGGAGGCGATCCAGGATCAGCACGGGATCGTGGCCGTGGACGGCCAAGGCCAGCCGCTGAGCGCGGAGCACCGGTCGCAGGCCATCGAGACGTTGCTGGGGGCCGAGGGGCAGGCGCGTCTGGCACAGAGCCGTCCCTATTTCGAGAGCCTGTTGGCGCAACCGTTGCCCGAGCAGCATGTCGACGCGCTGTACCGATTGCTCGAGGCTTATGCCGGCTGGTTGCCGGGAGCGCCCTTGCAGCTGCAGAACCTGGGCGAGCGCCTGTGCATGGACGAGCTGGTGATGGCGGCGATGGGCCTGCGCATGCGCAAGCAGAAGACCGAACGCACCGAGCTCAGCGAGCAGCTCAAGTGCCTCACGGCGGAGCTGAAGATCTTCAGCGTGATCCAGTCGAAGGTCAACGTGGTGATGGCCGACAAGGGCACCTTCAAGCTGGAAGACGGTGGCTTCAACCTCTTCGACCGCAAGCTCTACGACCTCGATGCGGACAGTTGGGAGAAGAGCTCCGAGCGCCGATTGCTCTCGAGCCTGGATACGTTCCAGTCGGACGGGATCGTCACGGTGCGGCATTTCCTCGAGGGCGCGCAATCTGCCTCTGCGTCGAGTGAAAACGGCGGCCGCCTGCAAAAGGTCAGTGGACCGATGAGCGACCTGAAAGCGCAGTACGCCTGGGACAAGGACAACAACCCGTTGGCCAATTTCTCCCAGGCCCTGAGCGACCGCACCCGCATCGTCAACGACAAGGTGACCGAACAGACCACCCTGCTCAACGACGTGGGCTCGCGCTACACCACCTCCACCGAGGTGATGATGAAGTTCGTCGAGACCTGGTTCTCGATGCTGTCCAGGATTCTGCAGAACTGAGGTAGGTGATGACGGCAGTACAACAGATGGCCGGCGACGATGCCGATGCCAACAACGTCGATGCGATCGAGCGCTTCTTTGGCGATGGCGGCACCTTCGCCATGCTGCGCGGGGTATGCGCGGGGCAACTGGAAACGCTTTACGCCCAGGCGTTCAACTTCTACCAGGCGGGACGGCTGGACGATGCGCTCACGCTGTTCAAGGGGCTGGCGGCACTCGACCATTATGACCCCCGGGCGTTTCTTGGCGTGGCAGGCGCGTACCAGGCGCTTGAGCGCTACCAGGACGCATTGCCGGCTTATGCTTATGGCGCGATGCTCGCGCCGCAGGACCCGCGTTTCAGCTTCCATGGCGCGCAATGCCACCAGTACCTGGGCGACCTGGCAGCGGCGCGCAGCGGCTACGAGCAGGCGCTGATCCTGGCGGTAGACAGCGAGCATGCCGGCCTGGCAGGTCAGGCGCAGGTACTGCTCGAGGCCCTGCAGCAGAAGGAGGGCGCACGTCATGCGAATTGAGCTTCTGTCTGTGGAGCAGCCGCTCCTGATACCGGCTGAAATCGAATCGGAAATGCTGCTGCCGGGCACGGCGATCCAGTTGCCCGGCGAGACCGGTACAGCGTCCAGCGTCGCAACGATCAAGCAGGACATGAGTGTCCGATTGGACCCTCCAGCGCCGCTGGCGAAGGGGCTGCATCAGGGGTTGGCATTCGACAAGCTGATCGACGCTGAAGGCCTCATGCAACCAGTGCTGGTCGCGGTACCTGATGTCGGTGCATTGATACTCGGCCAACTCGCCGGGGATATCTCCGACGCTGAACTGGATATCCGCCTCACTGAACTGCTGAGCCAGTTGGGTGCGCGCCAGACCGAGCTGAACCTGCAGCAGGTACGTCAGCTCACCGAGCAAAACCGCCAGCAGATGGCGCTCAATGCGCAGAAGATGGAGGAGGTGGCTCAGCGACACCAGGACGCCGGCACGGCGAGCGTGTTCGCCAAGGTCTTCGGCTGGGCCGCAGCCATCGTCTCCATCGTGGTGGGGACCGTCATGGTCGCCACTGGCCTTGGCGCCGTCGCGGGCGCCTTGATGATCGCGGGTGGCGTCATGGGGGTGGTGTCCATGTCGTTGAACCAGGCCGCCGAGGACGGGCATATCTCCAAGGCGGTGATGAAGTACCTCGGGCCGGTGTTGATGGCGGTCGAGGTCGCCCTGGCGCTGGCCTCGGTGGTGCTGACCTGCGGCGGCAGCCTCGCGGTGGTCGCCGCCAAGGTGGCCGGCAAGGTGAGTGGCAAGGTCGCGCAGACGGTCCTTTCAGTGGGCCAGAAGATCCAGGGCGTCGCCTCCACCGGGGTCAGCTCGACCGCCAGCGCGGGCACCCAGGCCAAGCTGCAGATGACCCTGACCGGCGCCAGCATGGCCACCACCACGCTGTCCAGCGCCGGGCAGGCGGCCAGTTCGGTGATGCAGGGGTTGGCACTGCGCAGCGAGGCGCAACTGGCGGAAATGCGCCTGCTGCTGGACCAGGGACACAGTTTTCTCGAGCAGTTGGCCAAGGCGCTTGAACAACTGCTCGCGGGGAAGGCGCAACGCTTCGAGCAACTACTGGAACTGTTGAACAACCGCAGCAAGGCCTGCACCGATATCGCTTGCCGAAACGTCATTGCCTGATCAAGGAGTCAATCATGAATCTGTCCATTTCCACTGTCGATCATTCGTCCCACGTGGATGCCCAACTGCCGGTCACCGAGGGGCAGAAGGCCGGGCTGCCGCTATGGGCGATGCTGGCCATGCCCTGCGCGGCGACGCGCGCGGTATTTGCCGAGAAGCAAGGGCGGGTAAGCCTGGATACACCGCAGGCCACGCCCTGCAGCCAGGACCTGGAGAGCCTGCTGGCGATTCTCCGCGCCGCCATGCAGGTGCGTGACGGCAACGCCCAGGGACGCAGGACCCAGGCCGAAGTCAGCGTGCTGGCGAGCAAGGAGCAGATCGGCTGGATGAGAACCGCCAGCAATGCGCTGTTCGCCTCGGCGGCCGTCAGTGGTGCATTGGGCGCGTTCACCCTGGCCAGCGGCACCACCGGCATGCTCAAGAACCTGGGGGATGCGCGCACGATCAAGGGCCTGGAACAAGCCAGCCATGCTGCCGAGTTTGCCAAGTCCGGTGAGGTTGCGATGGCCTCGAAGAGGCTGATTGCCGAGAACCGTATCGAGGTCAAGCACCTGCAGAACGCCATCGACACCCGCAATACCACGCTGCATACGCTCAATGGCGTGGCCCAGAGCGGCGCAGCCTTTGGCACTGGCATCGCCCATGCCATCAAGTCGCTGCAGGATGTCTGGGCAAAAGAGCAGGAGCTCGAGGCGGCGGTTGCCGGCAACCAGAAGGAGCTGTTCCAGCGCTGTACCGATGACCTGGCGAAGATGATCGATCAGTTGCGTCAACTGATCCAGGAAATCCTGCGCAACGACAATCAGGGGATCAGGGCTGCGGGCATCATGGCCTGAGCACGTCAGCTTTCCTGCAAGGATGTTGCAAGCCGTAAGGATCCAGGTTCTTGCGGGTGTGAGAGTGGTCTTTTCCCAAGTTAAACGATGCTGCAAGAAGAGGTTTGTACAATGATCGAATCGGTTTCAACCAGTTGGGTGTGTGCCGCCCAGTTGCATCCAGTCAACGAGAGCAGTGACTGCGCACAGGTGAAAACCAGCGAGTCAGCGCAGCGCCTGGCGCGTCACGAGGAGCCGCAGAAGCATGGCATCCTGATGCGCCTGTTCATCGCGATTGCCGAGTTCCTCGGCTTTCGTCCCGGTGTGGCGACGGGCGGCGCGCAGGCCACGGCTTCGGCGCCGGACATGATGCGTTCATTAAACGAGCAGATGGCCAAAGGGCTGCCGGATGTCATGAGGTCGCAGGCCAGCGGGATACTGGCGAAGCAGGAGAATCTGCCAACCGAGCAGTTCATGGCCAGTTACACGGAGCAGCTCACGGGCAGCAATATCATGCGTAACGCCAACTGCCTGTTATCGAATGTCGTCAAGCTGGGCGAGCTTGTGCCAGAGCTGAAGGTTGGGACGAGCATCACCGAGGTCGATATCGTCGGTGGCTACTCTTTGCAAGAGGCCCAGTTTCCGGACAATATCAAACTGATGCAGAACGATCCGATGGCTGCCGCCAAGGTACTCGATGCGGTGATTTTCCTGGCTTCGAAGTTTGCCGAGTTTCCGGATCCCGAGCAGGTAGGCCCTGAAGCGGTGGTGGCGTTTGTCAAAGAGGTCGATGCCGAGTTCATCGACCTGTTCGCCCAGAAGTCCGATGCGCTGGCGCCAGTTGTCGTGGCGCAAGCATACGACGATGCCGCTTCGGTGGTAGCCGGCACTTTGGCCGAAGCGAGCCCTGCACAGCCTGTGGAGCCTGAAGCGAGTTACGGTGGGGCGACCATCGGACAGCCTGATCCGCTAACATCGTTGAAGGACGTCAAGCTCGGATTTGTCAAGATCGACGATGAGGTCGCTCTGCCAACGCGTAATGACTTCAACGCGACCATGAATTCGCTGCAACGGCCGACCAGTCCGCTTTCTCAGTCATTTGAGCACCTGGAGCGTCTTGCCGAGCATGGCAGTGCCGCCGAAAAGGCAATCGCTTCAATGGTGCTGGACCACACGGCGATAGGGCAGACCCACTCCTACGGCGACCTCTTCGGGCAGCGTAAGCTGGAACCCGATCTGTTGCAGGCCCACTCTGCGCTCTCGTTCGTGGACACACTGCAGAAGAAGCTGGACATGGCAGGGCGTCTGCTCGGCAACCTGCAGGCTGCCGACGCGGCTTGAGCTTGAGACTGGCTGGAGCCTCAGGGCCCCGGCCAGCCTTTCGAATCCCTTCAGGTCACCCGCTGTGAAACCAGCCCAGGGTGATCATTGCCACCACGATATAGCGCCCGCCCTTGGCCAGGGTGACCAGCAGCACGAAACGCCAGAACGGCTCGCGCATGATCCCGGCGATCAAGGTCAGCGGGTCGCCGATCACCGGCATCCAGCTCAGCAGCAATGACCACTGGCCCCAGCGCTGGTAGCGTTGCTGGGCGCGTTCCAGCTGGCTGGCGCTGAACGGGAACCAGCGGCGTTCGCGCAGGTGCTCGATGGCCCGGCCCAGCAGCCAGTTGACGATGGAGCCGAGCACGTTGCCGAGCGTGGCCACCAGCAGCAGGGTCGCCCAGGCGCCCGGTTCGCGCAGCAGCAGCCCGACCAGCACGGCCTCGGACTGCAGCGGCAACAGGGTGGCGGCGCCGAAGGCGCTGAGGAACAGCGCCCCGAGGCTGAGCATCAGTAGCTGGCGACCACGGTATCCTGGCCATCCCGGGTCACGCCGATGACCTGGTAGGCGTCCTTGTGGTCACCCATTTCCATGCCCGGCGAACCCATCGGCATGCCCGGCACCGCGATACCCTTGAGGTCGTTGCGTTTGGCCAGCAGACGCACCTGCTCGGCCGGGACATGGCCTTCGACGAACTTGCCGTCGATCACCCCGGTGTGGCACGACGCCAGGCGTGGCTCGACGCCCAGGCGCTGCTTGACCGCGCTCATGTTCGGCTCGACGTGGTCGTTGACGGTGAAGCCGTTACCGCTCAGGTGCTTGATCCACTCCTTGCAGCAACCGCAGTTGGGGTCGCGGTAGACATCGATGGTCTCGGCGGCCTGGGCCAGGCCGGTGACGGCCAGCAGGCCGAGGGTGAGCAGGTGTTTGCGCAGCATGGTGGAGCTCCTGTGAAACAGCATGATCCAATGGCCAGGTGGCGGTCTGCGTGGGAGCGGGCTTGCCCCGCGATCACCGGCAATGCCGGTGCCATCCATCGCGGGGCAAGCCCGCTCCCACGCAGACCGTGAGTGCATCAGAAACGCAGGCGAACCCCGGCCACCAGCCGGGTCTGGCCGATGTCCTCGCCATCCTCCCTGGCCTGCTCGGCGCGGTTGCCGTGCAGGCGGTTGAAGCTGACCCCGACATAGGGCGCGAACGCGCGGGTGATCTCGTAACGCAGGCGCAGGCCCACTTCGCTTTCGGCCAGCCCCGAGCCCTGTTCGCGCCCGGCGTCGTTGCGACCAAAGAAGTTGGCCTCGACGGTCGGTTCGAGGACCCAGCGATTGGTCAGCAGCATAGCGTAACCGGCCTCCAGGCGCAGCGCGGTCTGCTGCCGCTCGCCGGCGTAGGCGGTGGCTTCCAGCTCCAGGCCGTAGAGCGGCGTGCCCTGGATGCCGAAGGCGGCCCAGCCCTGGCCGCTGGCGGGCTTGAAGTCCTGGCGCACGCCACCGACCAGTTCCCACCAGGGGCTGATGGCATGGCCCCAGAGGGCCTGCAGCTCGGCCTTGTGGGTCTTGCCTTGTTCCCGCTCACCCTCGGTGCGCAGCCACAGGCGGTCGATATCGCCGCCGACCCAGGCAGTGGCGTTCCAGTTCAGGGCGCCGCTGCTTTCGAAGTTCTGGTACTCCAGTTGGTCGACGATCACTGCCCAGTTGGTCGCCCGGTCGTGCACCTGATGCCCCGGCAACGGCGGGAAGGCGGCGCGGCGATCGGCATCGGTGATCACCGGCAGCGGTGTGCGCGGTTGGCCGGGGGCCGCCGCCGCGTGGTTCATCTGGCTGTGGTCCATGGGCATGCTGGTGTGGTTCATCTGGCCGTGGTCCATCGGCATGGCGCCATGGTTCATGTGGTCCATGCCCGCGGCCAGGGCCCGTTCACTGGCCAGCAAGGCCATCAGCGCGACACCGGTGACGATGTGGCGGTTGCGGTTCTCATTCATCGACCCGTACCTCGCGGAACATGCCGGTCTCCATGTGGTAGAGCAGGTGGCAGTGATAGGCCCAGCGGCCCAGGGCATCGGCGGTTACGCGGTAGCTGCGCCGGCTGCCGGGGGGCATGTCGATGGTGTGCTTGCGCACCAGGAAGCGCCCTTGTTCATCCTCCAGGTCGCTCCACATGCCGTGCAGGTGGATGGGGTGGGTCATCATGGTGTCGTTGACCAGGGTGATGCGCACCCGTTCGCCGTATTTCAGGCGCAGCGGCTCGGCATCGCTGAACTTGATGCCGTCGAACGACCAGGCGAAGCGTTCCATGTGGCCTGTCAGGTGCAGCTCGATGTCCCGCGACGGTTCGCGTCCGTCCGGGTCGGAGTAGGGGCTGCGCAGGTCGGCGTAGGTCAGCACCCGGCGGCCGTTGTCGCGCAGGCCGATGCCGGGATCGGCCAGGTTGGCCCGGGGGGCCATGGTCTGCATGTCCACCAGCGGGTTGTCGGTTTCGCTGGCGGGGTGGCCTTGCATCATGGCCATGCCGGCCATGTTCGAGTGGTCCATGCCCGCCATATTGCCGTGGTCCATCGCTGGCATGTTCGAATGGTCCATCTCACCCATGCCGCCGTGGCCCATGTCGTCCATGGTCAGCACCGGACGCGGGTCCGGCTCGGGCACGGGGGCCTGCAAACCCGCCGCGCGGGCCAGGGTGCCACGGGCGAAGCCGGTGCGGTCCATGCTCTGGGCAAACAGCGTGTAGGCGGGCAGGTCGCCCACGGTGACCAGCACGTCATAGGTCTCGGCCACGGCGATGCGCAGCTCGTCCACGGTCACCGGGGTCACCGGCAGGCCGTCGGCGGCGATCACCGTGAGCTTCAGGCCCGGAATGCGGAAGTCGAAGTAGGTCATCGCCGAGGCGTTGATCAGGCGCAGGCGTACGGTCTCGCCGGGCTGGAACAGGCAGGTGAAGTTGCCGTCCGGGGGCTGGCCGTTGAGCAGGTAGGTGTAGCTGGCGGCGCTGATGTCGGCCAGGTCGGTGGGGCTCATGCGCATCTTCGCCCAGGCCCAGCGATTGTCGACGGCCTTGCCCCAGCCGTTCTCAGCAACATCATCGACGAAGTCGCCGACCGTGCGCTTGTGGTAGTTGAAAGCGTCTGACTGCTTCTTCAGGGTGGCCATCAGGGCTTCCGGCGCCTGGTCCGACCAGTCGCTGAACAACAGCACATGGTCGCGTTGGTACTTGTGCGGCTCGGGTTCGCGGGGCTCGATGACGATGGCGCCGTACACGCCGGCCTGCTCCTGCAGCCCGGAGTGGCTGTGGTACCAGTAGGTGCCGCTCTGGCGCAGGGTGAACTGATAGAGGTAGTCGCCGCCGGGCTCGATGCCGGCGAAGCTCAGGCCCGGCACGCCGTCCATGTTGGCCGGCAGGATGATGCCGTGCCAGTGGATCGAGGTGGGCTGGTCCAGGCGGTTGCGCACGCGCAGGGTCACGGTGTCGCCCTCGCGCCAGCGCAGCTGCGGGCCGGGCAGGCTGGCGTTGATGGTCTGCGCGGTGCGTGGGCGGCCGGTGATGTTGACCGGGGTCTGGCCGATGAACAGGTCGAACTGCTGGCCGCTCAGGTCATGCAGCGGCAGACGGCCCTCGGCGGCCTGGGCCAGCGGGCGCCAGAGGCCGAGGCCGGCCAGGGCGCTGGCGGCACCCAGGCCCTTGACGAAGGTGCGGCGGGTTGGAGTCGGTGGCATGGCATGTTCTCGGTGCTGGCAAGGTCCATCCGATCGCGGGGCAAGCCCGCTCCCACGGTGGGAGCGGGCTTGCCCCGCGATCGGGAATGACACCGATGGTCGTCGCCAGCGCCTGTCAGCCACCTGAGGCGCGGATTACAGATTTGTCAGGCAACGGCCTCGCCACTCTCCAGGTCGCGCATCAGCAGGCCGAACTCCAGCGACACCTGCTCGGGAATCGGCAGGTACACCACATGGCCGTCGCCCGGCGCCACCCCGATGGCCTGCTGCTGGCGGTCGCACAGGCGGTGCAGGTCGAAGTGGTAGTTGCCGCGGGGGGTCATCAGCTCCAGGTGATCGCCCACCGCGAAGCGGTTCTTTACCTTCACTTCGGCCAGGCCGTCCACGCGCACACCGGTCAGTTCGCCGACGAACTGCTGGCGCTCGGACACCGAGTTGCCGCGCTGGTAGTTCTGGTACTCGTCGTGCACGTGGCGGCGCAGAAAGCCTTCGGTATATCCACGTTGGGCGAGGGACTCGAGGTTGCTCATCAGGCTGCGGTCGAACGGCCGTCCGGCCACGGCGTCGTCGATGGCCTGGCGGTAGGACTGCACAGCGCGGGCACAGTAGAAGTGCGACTTGGTGCGGCCTTCGATCTTCAGCGAGTGCACGCCCATCCGGGCCAGGCGCTCGACGTGCTGGATCGCGCGCAGGTCCTTGGCGTTCATGATGTAGGTGCCGTGCTCGTCCTCGAAGGCGGGCATCTCTTCGCCGGGGCGGTTGGACTCCTGGAGCAGGAACACCTGTTCGGTCGGTGCGCCGAGGCCCAGGGTCGGCTCGCATTCACGAACGATGTCGCCCGTGGCGTTTTCGCTGGCCGGGGTGGCCTGGTACTTCCAGCGGCAGGCATTGGTGCAGGTGCCCTGGTTGGCGTCGCGCTTGTTCATGTAGCCCGACAGCAGGCAGCGCCCGGAATAGGCCATGCACAACGCGCCGTGCACGAAGACTTCCAGCTCCATTTCAGGCACCTGCTGGCGGATCTCTTCGATCTCTTCCAGCGACAGCTCCCGCGACAGGATCACCCGGGTCAGCCCCATGCCTTGCCAGAACTGCACGCTGGCCCAGTTCACCGTGTTGGCCTGCACCGACAGGTGGATGGGCATCTGCGGGAAGTGCTGGCGCACCAGCATGATCAGCCCCGGGTCGGACATGATCAGCGCATCCGGGCCCATCTCGATCACTGGCGCCAGGTCCTTGAGGAAGGTCTTGAGCTTGGCGTTGTGCGGGGCGATGTTGACCACCACGTAGAAGCGCTTGCCCTGGGCCTGGGCCTCCTGGATGCCCAGGGCCAGGTTGGCGTGGTCGAACTCATTGTTGCGCACCCGCAGGCTGTAGCGCGGCTGGCCGGCATAGACTGCGTCGGCGCCGTAGGCGAAGGCGTAGCGCATGGTCTTGAGGGAGCCGGCGGGGGCGAGCAGTTCGGGCTTGGCGGGAGAGGTCATGGTGCGCACCGGGGGCAAAAGGCGCGGATGCTAAGTCGGCGGCACTGTGCAGGTATTGATCTGGATCAACGGCACTTTTGCCGATGCGCGGGGCACTAAATTGTTGAGCCCCCGAGGAATGACCATGAACGAAGCCGTCTTGCAGAACAAAGCCCTGACCGTGCTGCTGGCACTGGTGACCATCGCCTTCATCTGGATCCTGCTGCCGTATTCCGGCGCGATCTTCTGGGCGGTGATCCTCGGTATTCTATTCTCTCCGTTGCAACGCCATCTGCTGCTGCGCCTGGGCGGGCGGCGCAACCTGGCCACGGCGACGGCGCTGGCCACCTGCCTGCTGGTCGCCGTGCTGCCGGTGATCATCATCAGTGCCTTGCTAGTGCAGGAGGGCGCGGCGCTGTACCAACGCATCGAAAGCGGCCAGCTGGACATTGCCGGCTATATCGAGCGTGGCAAGGATATGCTGCCTGTCTATGCCCAGCATTTCCTCGACCGCATGGGCATGGGCAACCTCGATGGCCTGCGCGACAAGATCACCAAGTGGGCCACCCAGGGCAGCCAGTTCCTCGCCGGCCAGGCGTTCAGCTTCGGCCAGGGTACCTTCGAGTTCCTGGTGAGCTTCGGCATCATGCTCTACCTGCTGTTCTTCTTCCTGCGCGAGGGCGCGGAGGTGGCGCGCAAGGTGCGCCAGGCGGTGCCGCTGCCCGAGCAGCAGAAGCGCCGCCTGCAGTTGAAGTTCAAGCGCGTGGTGCGGGCCACGGTCAAGGGCAACCTGCTGGTGGCGATCACCCAGGGGGCGCTGGGTGGGCTGATCTTCTGGGTGCTGGGCATTCCCAGCGTGCTGGTGTGGGCGGTGCTGATGGCGTTCCTGTCGCTATTGCCGGCGGTGGGCGCGGGGATCGTCTGGGGACCGGTGGCGCTGTATTTCCTGCTGACCGGGGCGATCTGGCAGGGGATCGTGCTGACGGCGTTCGGCGTGCTGGTGATCGGGTTGGTGGACAACCTGCTACGGCCGATCCTGGTGGGCAAGGATACGCGGATGCCGGATTACCTGGTGCTGGTGTCGACCTTGGGCGGGTTGGCGGTGTTCGGGCTCAATGGCTTCGTGATCGGGCCGTTGATCGCGGCGTTGTTCATTTCCAGCTGGGCGATCTTTGCCTCGACCAAGCCGCAGGTGCAACTGCCATCCTGAAAGGGCCATTCGCGGGTAAACCCGCTCCCACAGGGCACTGCACGAAACCTGTGGGAGCGGGTTTACCCGCGAATGGGCTGCATCGTAGCCCCAAGCTATTTATCGGAAACTGTAGGAAACCCCCGCATACACCCCGAACCCTTCCCCCGGCGTCGAGCGGGCGATGTCCTGCCCGGCATCGTTGTACCCCGGTGTCACCGTCGCCGCATACCGCTTGTTGGTCAGGTTGCGCAGGTCGAGCCAGGTCTGCCAGTCCCGTTTCGGCGAGTCCCAGCCCAGGCGCGCGCCGAGCAGGGCGTAGGCATCGGCGTGGTAGCTGTTGGCGTAGTCCACCTGCACCTTGGAGGCCATCTGCGTGTTCACCCCGGCGTAGAAACCGCTCGGCCAGTCGTAGCGCAGTTCGGCCTGGTAGTAGTGCATGGGGATGCCAGGCAGGCGGTTGTCGCCGAACTTGTCGTCGTCACGGTAGTGGAAGTCGCTGAAGGTGTAGGCCTGGCGCAGGCTGAGCTTGCCGGTGCCGGGTTGCTCCCAGAGCAGGCTGTCCAGGCCGGCCTCGATGCCCTGGTGCACGGTGGGGCTGGCATTGAACTCCTTGAACGGCAGACCCTGCACGACTTCCACGTTCAACAGTTCGTGGCGTACCTGGGCGTAGTACCAGGCCAGGTCCCAATGCCCCAGTGCCGAGTCGCCGCGGGCACCCAGCTCGAGGGTGGTGGCGGTCTGGTTCTGCATCTTCATGGGCTGGTTGGCGACCGGCGCACTCCAGACCAGCGACCACGGGTGCGGCGGCTCCACCGAGCGACTGAGGTTGCCGTAGACCTGCAGGTCAGGGCGGATGTCGTAACGCAGGCCCAGGCGTGGGGCGTAGTCCCAGTCATGCTGGCTGACCTTGCCGCCACTGGTCGGGTAGGTGACGTCGCTTTCGCGGCGGGTATAGATCATCGCCAGGCCCGTGCTCAGCCACAGGTTCGGGATCAGCTCCAGGTCGTTGCCCGCATGCAGCACGGTATCCGAGCCCTGGTAGCTGAAATCGCGGCTGCGGGCGCCGAAGTTGTCGCCGCCGGGGCGAGCGAACTGCGAGGCGCCGCTGTTGGGCAGGTGCTTGGTGGTACGCCAGCCGAGGGTGGTCTTGCTCTCATGGCCGAACAGGGTGTCGCGACGCAAGTAGTTCAGCGTGCCGCTGACATCGGTGTAGGCGACCTTAAGGCGCATCGGGCCTTCGCGCAGGTCCATGGGGTAGTCGTGATAGACCAGCCCCGCCTCCAGGCGTGAATCGTCATCCAGGAAGAAGGTGGTCTTGTTGCCCACCCAGGTGCTGCCCGGTTGCGGGCGGCTGTCGTCGCGGGCCAGGTACGCTGGATTGGCGGCACGGGGATGGTGCTTGATCTGGTCCTTGGTCAGGCGCCCGGCCAGGTCGTTCTCGGTTTCCCGGTAGCGCAGGTAGAAGCGCGTCTCCAGGTTCGGGTTGAAGCGATAGCCGACGTTGGCGGCGATGCCCTTGGCGCTGCCGCTGCTGTGGTCCTGGTAGCCGTCGTACTCGGCATCGGTCAGGGCCACGTAGTAGTCGAGGTTGCCCAGCACCTGCCCGGAGCTGATGTGCCGGCGCTGGTAGCCACGGCTGCCGACTTCGTAGCGCACCTGCAAGGGCGCGGCATCGTAGCCGGTGTGGGTCACGTAGTTGATCGCGCCACCCAGGGCCAGCGAGCCCTGGTCGAAACCGTTGGCGCCGCGCAGCACTTCGGCGCGGCTCAGCCACAGCGGTTCGAACAGCTCGTAGGGCGTGCCGCCCGGGCCGGTCAGCGGCAGGCCGTCGAACATCGTGTACACGCCCGAGCCGTGGGCGCCCGGTGCGCGATTGATGCCCGAACCACGGATCGACAGCTTGATGCCGTCATTGCCCGCCGACTGGGCGAACACCCCCGGCTGGTAGGCCAGCACGTCCTGGTTGCTGGCCACCCGGCCCTGGCCGACCTTGTCCATGTCCACCAGGTTGCTGGCACCGGGGATCTCGCGCAGGTGCTCGGCGGCGGCTTCCAGTTCGGATTGCTGCCGGTCCTGGATCAGCACCTGGTCGAGTTCGACGCGATTGGCGGCCTGGGCGGTGCCAGCGACGAACAGGGCCAGCAGGGAGTAGGGGAGGGTGGGGCGCATGGGGACGGGGTTCCAGATCGGGGGCGGAAGTCTGACGCTGCAAAGGGCAGACGAAGCACAGTGGTCGATCTGTAATGGCCATCGCGGGGCAAGCCCGCTCCCACGCCATTTCGCTCAATTGGCGTGGGAGCGGGCTTGCCCCGCGATGGGCTGCAACGCAGCCCCCAAAAAAAACACCCCGCCGAGGCGGGGTGTCTTGTGACGCAGTCAGCCGATCAACCGATCAGTTGCAGACCCGCCTGCTGCACCATCTCCAGCAACGGCTGCGGGTACACGCCCAGCACGAAGGCGAGGATGGCAATGGCCAGCAGCATCACGCCGCCGGTGCGCTGTTCCCACTTCAGCGGGGCGTCGTGGCGACGCAGGTTCGGCTCGACCAGGTACAGGGTGACCATGACGCGCAGGTAGTAGTACACGCCGATGGCGCTGCCGATCACCAGGGCGCCGACCAGCCACCACAGGTGCGATTCGACGCCGGTGGCGATGATGTAGAACTTGCCGATGAAGCCCGCGGTCAACGGGATACCGGCCAGCGAGAGCATCATCACGGTCAGCACGGCGGTCAGGTACGGACGGCGCCAGAACAGGCCGCGGTACTCGTACAGGGCGTCGGCGTCACGGCCGGCGTACGGCGAGGACATCAGGGTGATCACGCCGAAGGCGCCGAGGCTGGTGATCACGTAGGTGACCAGGTACACGCCCATGGCTTCCAGGGCCAGGCCCTTGCTGGCGACCAGGGCGATGACCAGGTAGCCGAAGTGGGCGATGGACGAGTAACCGAGCAGACGCTTGAGGTTGCTCTGGGTCAGCGCCAGCAGGTTGCCGATGATGATCGAGGCAACCGCGATCACCGCCAGCACGGTGCTCAGCACGCCGCTGCTGGCGGCGGGGGAGAGCATGAACAGGCGTACCACGACGGCGAACACCGCGACCTTGCTGGCGGTGGCCAGGAACGCGGCGACCGGCGCCGGGGCGCCTTCGTACACGTCCGGGGTCCACAGGTGGAACGGCACCAGCGACAGCTTGAAGGCCAGGCCCACCAGCATCATGCCCAGGCCCAACTGCGCCAGCAGGCTCGGCATGCTGGTGGCGGCCAGGGCCTTGCCCAGCTGGTCGAAGGTCAGCGCGCCGGCATCGGCGTACAGCAGCGCCATGCCGAACAGCAGGAAGGCGGAACCGGCGGCCGACAGCACCATGTACTTGATGCCGGCTTCCAGCGAGCGCTTGTTGAAGAAGGCGTACGCCACCAGGCCGTAGACCGGCACCGACAGCAGCTCCAGGCCGATGAACAGGCCCGCCAGGTGGTTGGCGCTGACCAGCACCAGGCCACCCAGTGCCGACATCAGCAGCAGCAGGTACAGCTCTTCACGGTTGCCCGGGAAGCCCTTGGAACCCTCGCCCAGATAGGCGTGGGCAAGGGTGACGCAGGCCAGGGTGGCCACCAGGATGATCGCCATGTACAGGCAGGCGAACTTGTCGATGGTCACAAGCGAGGTGACCGCCAGCGGCGCGACTTTAAGTGCCGGCAGGATCGACAGCAGGGCCAGGTTCAGGCCCACGGTGGACAGCAGGAAGGTCTGCGAGTGGTTGCGCTTCCAGGCGATCGCCAGCATCACCACCACCGTGGTGATGGTGGTGATCAGCATCGGCGCCAATGCGATGAAGTGTTGAGTGGTGAATTCCATAGCGCTCTTACCGGGCCGAAGCGAGTTGAGTGAAAGCGGAACCGAGCCACTGCTGCACACCGCTCATGGTGGCGGCAGAGGTGTCCAGGAACGGCTGCGGATACACGCCCAGCAGGATCAGCAGGCCCGCCAGGCCCAGCACCATGATCAGCTCGCGACCGTCCATGCCGGCCAGCACGGTGTCGGCCTTGGCCGGACCGAAGTAGGCGCGGTGGATCATGATCAGCGAGTACACCGAACCGAAGACCAGGCCGGTGGTGGCGATCACGGTGATCCATGGGACGTGGGCGAAGCTGCCGATCAGGATCAGGAACTCGCCGACGAAGTTGCCGGTGCCCGGCAGGCCCAGCGATGCGGCGGCGAAGAACAGGCTGATGGCCGGAAGATACGCGATGCGGTGCCACAGGCCACCCATCTCGCGCATGTCACGGGTGTGCAGGCGCTCGTACAGCTGGCCGGCCAGGATGAACAGCGCGGCGGCCGACAGGCCGTGGGCCAGCATCTGGATCACCGCGCCCTGCAGGGCCTGCTGGCTGCCGGAGTAGATGCCGATCAGCACGAAGCCCATGTGCGAGACGCTGGAGAAGGCCACCAGGCGCTTGATGTCGGTTTGCGCGAAGGCCAGGAAGGCACCGTAGAAGATACCGATCAGGCCCAGGGTCATGGCGATCGGCGCGAACTCGGCCGAGGCGTTCGGGAACAGCGGCAGGGCGAAGCGCAGCAGGCCGTAGGCCGCGGTCTTCAGCAGGATGCCCGCGAGGTCCACGGAACCTGCGGTCGGTGCCTGGGCGTGAGCGTCAGGCAGCCAGGAGTGGAACGGCACCACCGGCAGCTTCACCGCGAAGGCGATGAAGAAGCCCAGCATCAGGATGTACTCGACGCCGGCCGGCAGCTCGGCCTTGAGCAGGTCGCTGTAGTTGAAGGTGATCACGCCGGTGCTGTTGTAGTTGACCAGCACCAGGCCGAGGATCGCCACCAGCATGATCAGGCCGCTGGCCTGGGTGAAGATGAAGAACTTGGTCGCCGCGTAGATCCGGGTCTTCTTGCCGTCGGAGGAGCTGTGACCCCAGAGCGCGATGAGGAAGTACATCGGCACCAGCATCATTTCCCAGAAGAAGAAGAACAGGAACAGGTCCAGGGCCAGGAACACACCGACCACGCCGCCGAGGATCCACATCAGGTTGAGGTGGAAGAAGCCGACGTGGCGCTGGATCTCTTTCCACGAGCACAGCACCGACAGCACACCGAGCAGGCCGGTGAGCAGGATCATCAGCAGCGACAGGCCGTCGAGGGCCAGGTGGATGCTGATGCCGAAGCGCTTGATCCACTCGACTTTGTACTCGAGGGCCCAGGCGGGCTCCGCGCCAGGGGCGGGAGCCAGGGTGTAGTTGCCGTTCGCCCACAGCCACAGGCCGATGCCAAGCAGCAGGGACATGGTCAGCAGCGCGATCCAGCGCGGCAGGGTGGAGCCGAAGCGCTCACCCAGCCAGCACAGGAAGCCGCCGATGAAGGGGATCAGGATCAGCCAAGGCAAAATCATGACGGGTTGGTTTCCTTTGGCAAAGTCGCAAGATTCATAGTCATACCGCGGCCACTACCACGGCACCGAGCACCAGCACGGCGCCGACGGCGATCGAGGCGGTGTACCAGCGCAGCTGGCCGGTCTCGGTCTTGCTCATGGCGACGTGACCGCCGCGAGCCAGGCGAGGGATGAGGCCGATGCTGCGGTCAACCGGGTCCTTGCGCAGGATGTGGCTGATCAGCAGGTAAGGTTTGACGAAGAGCTTGTCGTAGATCCAGTCGAAGCCCCAGGCGGCGAACCACCAGGCCGACAGGACGCGACCGATACCGCTGTTGGCGACCGCAGTGACGAAGCGGCGCTTGCCCAGGAACAGCAGGGCCGACAGCAGGATACCGGCGATGGCGATGGCGCCCGAGGCGATCTCCAGCGAGTGCTTGGCTTCGCCACCGGCGTGGCCGGCGCTTTCAGGCAGCACGCCTGCCAGCGGCGGGTGGATCCAGGCGCCGATGAAGGTCGACAGCACGATCAGCACGCCCAGCGGCAGCCAGTGGCTGATGCCGTGGCCGGCGTGGGCTTCGGTCTTGGCTTCGCCGTGGAAGGCGATGAAGATCAGGCGGAAGGTGTACAGCGAGGTCATGAACGCGCCCACCAGGCCGGCGTACAGCAGGCCGGTGTTGCCGCTGGCGAAGGCTTCCCAGAGGATCTCGTCCTTGGAGTAGAAGCCCACGGTCAGGATCGGCAGGGCGGCCAGGGCGGCGCCACCGACCACGAAGCTGGCGTAGGCCAGCGGCAGTTTCTTCCACAGGCCGCCCATCTTGAAGATGTTCTGCTCGTGGTGGCAGGCGACGATCACCGCACCGGAGGCAAGGAACAGCAGGGCCTTGAAGAAGGCGTGGGTCATCAGGTGGAAGATCGCCGCGTCCCAGGCGCCGACGCCCAGGGCCAGGAACATGTAGCCGATCTGGCTCATGGTCGAGTAGGCGAGGATACGCTTGATGTCGGTCTGTACCAGGGCGGCGAAGCCGGCCAGGACCAGGGTCACGCCACCGACCACGCCGACCAGGTGCAGGACGTCCGGCGCCAGCAGGAACAGGCCGTTGGTACGGGCGATCAGGTACACGCCCGCGGTCACCATGGTGGCCGCGTGGATCAGCGCCGAAACCGGGGTCGGGCCGGCCATCGCGTCGGCCAGCCAGGTCTGCAGCGGCAGCTGGGCCGATTTACCGACCGCGCCACCCAGCAGCATCAGGGTCGCCAGGACCATCCAGGTGTCACCGGCCTGGAACTTCTGCGGTGCCAGCACCAGCAGTTCCTGCACGTTCAGGGTACCCAGCTGGACGAACAGGATGAACAGGCCGATGGCCATGAACACGTCGCCGATGCGGGTGACGATGAACGCCTTGAGCGCCGCGTTACCGTTGTTGCGGTTGCTGTAGTAGAAACCGATCAACAGGTACGAGCACAGGCCCACGCCTTCCCAGCCGAAGTAGATGAACAGCAGGTTGTCGCCCAGCACCAGGAACAGCATGCTGGCGATGAACAGGTTGGTGTACGAGAAGAAGCGCGAGTAACCGGCTTCGCCACGCATGTACCAGGAGGCGAACAGGTGGATCAGGAAGCCGACACCGGTGACCACGCCCAGCATGGTGACCGACAGGCCGTCCACGTACAGGGTGAAGTTCGGCGCGAAGCCGTCCACCGACATCCACTGCCACAGCAGCTGGCTGTACGCACCGCCCTCAGGCGGGGCGACGTTGAACTGCCAGATCACGTACGCGGCGGTGGCCGCCGACAGACCGACCGAGCCGACACCGACCAGCGCCGACAGGTTCTCGGACCAGCGGCCGCGCGAGAACGACAGCAGCAGGAAGCCGATCAGGGGGAATACGAACGTCAGGAAGATAAGGTTCATCCGCGCATCTCACTGGCAGCATCGATGTCGAGAGTGTGGAAGCGGCGATACAGCTGCAGCAGGATCGCCAGGCCAATGCTGGCCTCGGCGGCTGCCAGGCTGATCACCAGGATGAACATCACCTGGCCGTCGGGCTGGACCCAACGGGCACCGGCGACGATGAACGCCAGGGCAGAGGCGTTCATCATGACTTCCAGGCTCATGAGCACGAAGAGGATGTTGCGGCGGACCATCAGGCCAACCAGACCTAAGCAGAACAGGATGCCGGCGACCGCCAGACCATGCTCGAGAGGGATAGCACCCATGATTTACTCCTTCGCCTCGTTGCGGCCCAGGTGGAAGGCGGTGACGGCTGCCGCGAGCAGCAGCATCGAGGCCAGTTCGACCACCAGCAGGTACGGCCCGAACAGGCTGATGCCGACGTCCTTGGCGCTGACGGTGGTACCGCTGATGGCGGCGCCCGACGGGGTGACGAACAGCACGTACAGCAGCTCCAGCAGCAGCAGGGCGGCGAGGATCACCGGCCCCGCCCAGATGCCGGGCTTGAGCCAGCCGCGCTCCTGGGCGACCGAGGCCGGCCCGAGGTTGAGCATCATCACCACGAACACGAACAGCACCATGATGGCGCCAGCGTAGGCGATCACTTCCAGGGCGCCGGCGAATGGCGCGCCGAGGGAGAAGAAGATCATCGCCACGGAAATCAGCGAGATGATCAGGTAGAGCAGGGCGTGCACCGGGTTGGTGCCGGTCACCACGCGGAGCGTGGAGACAACGGCGACACCGGATGCGAAGTAGAAAGCGAATTCCATCTTTCTGTCCTTATGGGAGCAAGCTCTTCACGTTGATCGGCTCGGCTTCGTTCTGCGCAGAGCCTTTCGGCTTGCCAGCGATCGCCATGCCGGCAACACGGTAGAAGTTGTAGTCAGGGTTCTTGCCGGGGCCGGAGATCAGCAGATCTTCTTTCTCGTACACCAGGTCCTGACGCTTGAACTCGGCCATTTCGAAATCCGGAGTCAGCTGGATCGCGGTGGTCGGGCACGCCTCTTCGCACAGGCCGCAGAAGATGCAGCGCGAGAAGTTGATGCGGAAGAACTCGGGGTACCAACGGCCGTCCTCGGTCTCGGCCTTCTGCAGCGAGATGCAGCCGACCGGGCAGGCCACCGCGCAGAGGTTGCACGCCACGCAGCGCTCCTCGCCATCGGGGTCGCGGGTGAGGACGATGCGGCCGCGGTAGCGCGGCGGCAGGTACACGGGTTCTTCGGGGTACTGCAGGGTGTCGCGCTTGCGGAACCCGTGGGAGAACACCATGGCCAGGCTGCGCAGCTGTGTGCCGGTGCCCTTAACGATGTCGCCGATATACTTGAACATGGGTCAAATCCTCACTGGGCCGCGACGGCTGGCGTGTTGTAGAGCACGATCGCAGCGGTCACCAGCAAATTGATCAGGGTCAGCGGCAGGCAGAACTTCCAGCTGAAGTCCATCACCTGGTCATAGCGTGGGCGCGGGATCGAGGCGCGCAGCAGGATGAACAGCATGATGAAGAACGCGGTCTTCAGGGCGAACCACAGGAACGGTACTTGCGGCAGGATGCCGAACGGACCGTGCCAGCCACCGAAGAACAGGGTTACCAGCAGCGCCGAGATCAGGATGATGCCGATGTACTCACCGACGAAGAACATGCCCCATTTCATGCCGGCATATTCGATGTGGTAGCCGTCGGCCAGTTCCTGTTCCGCTTCCGGCTGGTCGAACGGGTGACGGTGAGTCACGGCGACGCCAGCGATGAAGAAGGTGCAGAAGCCGAAGAACTGCGGAATGATGAACCACAGGTTGTTGGCCTGGTATTCAACGATGTCGCGCATGTTGAACGAACCCACCTGCACCACCACGCCCATCAGCGCCAGGCCCAGGAACACTTCGTACGACACGGTCTGCGCCGAGGCCCGCAGGCTGCCCAGCAGGGCGTACTTGTTGTTCGACGACCAGCCGGCGAACAGCACGGCGTAGACCGACAGGCCAGCCATGGCGAAGAAGAACAGCAGGCCGATGTTCAGGTCGGCCACGCCCCAGCCCGGGGTGATCGGGATGATCGAGAAGCCGATCAGCAGGGCGCTCATGGCCACTACCGGCGCCAGGGTGAAGATCATCTTGTCGACGAAGGGCGGGTTCCAGTCTTCCTTGAAGAACATCTTCAGCATGTCGGCGGCGATCTGGAACATACCGAACGGGCCGACCCGGTTCGGACCGTAGCGGTCCTGCCACCAGCCCAGCAGGCGACGCTCGACGAAGCTGAGCAGCGCGCCGCAGACCACCACGGCCAGCAGCACCACGATGGCCTTGACGACCTGAATGATCACGTCGATCACTTCGGGGGTGAACCAGCTCATTGTGCTGCCTCCTGCAGGCCTTCGACGGCTGCACCGAAGATGGCGGGCGGAATGCCGGCCAGGCCTTTGGGCAACGCAACCAGGCCAGCGCCCAGTTCTTCATTGATACGCAGCGGCAGGCGCAGCGAAACACCGGCCACGTTCAGGCTCAGCAGCGCGCCGTCGTTGACGCCCAGGCGGTCGGCTTCGGACTTGGCCAGGCCGACGTAGGCGGCTGGAATACGCTCTTGTACCGGTGCGGCGCGCGAGGAACTCTCTTCGCTGCCGAACAGGTGGAAGAACGGTACGGCGGTCCAGGTGCCGCGAGCCGGGTTGAACGCGCCCGGAATGGCGGTGAACCAGTCGAGCTTGTCGCCTTGCGACTCGATCAGGCGCACGCCCGGGTCACCGGCACGCAGGTGGCCACCCACTTCGTCCTGGAACTTGTTCCAGGCCTGTGGCGAGTTCCAGCCTGGCGACCAGGCGAATGGCACCTGCTGGCGCGGTTCGGCCGAGCCCGAGTAGCCTTCCATGGAGAAGGCGAACGCGGTGTCCTTGTCCTGCGGGGTACGCGGCTCGTGCACGCTGATGTTGGCGCGCATGGCGGTACGGCCGGAGTAGCGCAGCGGCTCGCGGGCCAGCTTCATGCCCTTGATGCGGAAGGCTGCGCTTGGTGCGGCATTGATGATGCCGGCCAGTTGCGGCGCGGCTTCGGCGCAGGCGCTGGTGACGTGGTCCAGCTGGGTCCAGTCCACCGGCTTGTTCAGCAGGGTGGCACGCAGGGCGTGCATCCAGCGCCAGCCTTCGTGGATCTGGATGCTGCTGTCCAGGTACTGCGGGTCGAACACCTGGAAGAAGCGCTGGGCACGGCCTTCCTGGCTGACCAGGGTGCCGTCGCCTTCGGCGAACGAGGCGGCGGGCAGCACCAGGTGGGCGCGGTCGAGGGTCGGGGTCTTGGAGTGGTCGGCAACGATCACCACCTTGGCCGCGGCCAGGGCGGCGTCGACCTTGGCGGCCGGTACGCGGGCGTACAGGTCGTTTTCCAGCACGACGATGGCGTCGGCCTTGCCGCTGATCACGGCGTCCAGGGCCGCATCGACGGACTCGCCGCCCAGCATCGCCATGCCGAGGCTGTTGGCTTCAGGCACGACCAGGCTCAGCGAACCGTTCTTTTCGCGCAGCTTGAGGGCCTTGGCGATGTTGGCGGCGGCTTCGATCAGCGCAGGATCCGCCAGGGAAGTGCCGGCGACCACCAGCGGGCGGTTGGCGGCGACCAGGGCATCGGCGATGCGCTGGGCCAGGGCCTTGGCTTCGTCGTCCAGGCCGGCGACGGCAGGCGCGCTCGGGTCGATGGCGTGGGCCACGGCGAAACCGATGCGGGCCAGGTCAGCGGGAGCAGCGTGCACACACTCTTCGGCGACGTCGTCCAGCTTGGTTTCAGCCAAGGATGCGATGAACAGCGGGTACAGCGCGTGCTGGCCGATGTTCTTCACCGCAGCGTCCAGCCAAGGCTGTACGCGCATGGCGTCGGCCATGGCCTCGGCCTTGCCCTTGGTGGCCTGGCGCACGGCCAGGGCGACGCGGGCGGCGGTCTGGGTCAGGTCTTCACCGAGCACGAACACGGCGTCGTGGTCTTCGATGTCGCGCAGGGTCGGGACTGGCAGCGGGCTGTCGTTCAGCACGTTCAGCGCCAGGCGCACGCGGGCCAGTTCGCCAGCTTCCATACCGGAGTAGAAGTACTCGGCGCCGACCAGCTCACGCAGGCCATAGTTGCTCTCGAGGCTGGCGCGCGGCGAGCCGATACCGACGATGGTGCGGCCGCGCAGCAGGTCGGCGGCCTTGTCCAGGGCGGCGTCCAGGCCCAGCTTGCTGCCATCGGCGAGGAACGGCTGGCGCGGACGGTCCTTGCGGTTGACGTAGCCATAGCCGAAGCGGCCACGGTCGCACAGGAAGTACTGGTTCACCGAGCCGTTGAAACGGTTCTCGATGCGGCGCAGTTCGCCGTAGCGCTCGCCGGGGCTGATGTTGCAGCCGCTGGAGCAGCCATGGCAGATGCTCGGGGCGAACTGCATGTCCCACTTGCGGTTGTAACGCTCGGAGTGGGTCTTGTCGGTGAACACACCGGTCGGGCAGACCTCGGTGAGGTTGCCGGAGAACTCGCTTTCCAGCACGCCGTCTTCGACGCGACCGAAGTACACGTTGTCGTGGGCGCCGTATACGCCCAGGTCGGTGCCGCCGGCGTAGTCCTTGTAGTAGCGCACGCAGCGGTAGCAGGCGATGCAGCGGTTCATCTCATGGGCGATGAACGGGCCGAGGTCCTGGTTCTGGTGGGTACGCTTGGTGAAACGGTAGCGGCGCTCGTTGTGGCCGGTCATTACCGTCATGTCCTGCAGGTGGCAGTGACCGCCTTCCTCGCACACCGGGCAGTCGTGCGGGTGGTTGGTCATCAGCCATTCGACGACGCTGGCGCGGAACGCCTTGGACTCGTCATCGTCGATGGAGATCCAGGTGCCGTCGGAGGCAGGGGTCATGCAGGACATGACGATACGACCACGGGTGTCGTTCTCGTCGGTGTACTGCTTGACCGCGCACTGCCGGCAGGCGCCGACGCTACCGAGCGCCGGGTGCCAGCAGAAATAGGGGATGTCGAGGCCGAGCGACAGACAGGCCTGTAACAGGTTGTCCGCACCGTTGACTTCGAGCGCTTTGCCGTCTACGTGGATAGTGGCCATTGTTCAAAGTTCTTCGTTGGCCCGCGTGGGCGGGCGTGGCTAATGGAAATCGGTGAGCCTGCGGCCGGCCACGAATCGTTCGGGCCGGCCGGCGGGCTGGCGGATGGCACGGACCATCCGCTGTTCATCTTGTTATGCGCCGACCACGATCGGCTTCGCCAGGTTCGGGCGCAGGGCTTCGCTGCCAGCAGTGGCTGGGGCGACGCCGGCCTCGAACTCCGAGCGGAAATACTTGATGGCACTGCCCAATGGCTCGACGGCACCCGGTGCGTGAGCACAGAAGGTGCGGCCTGGGCCGAGGAAGTTGACCAGACCCAGCAGGGTCTCGATGTCTTCGGCGCGGCCCTGGCCTTTCTCCAGGGCGCGCAGCATCTTCACGCTCCATGGCAGGCCGTCGCGGCATGGCGTGCACCAGCCGCAGGATTCGCGGGCGAAGAACTCTTCCATGTTGCGCAGCAGCGAGACCATGTTGACGCTGTCGTCGACCGCCATGGCCAGGCCCGTACCCATACGGGTGCCGACCTTGGCGATGCCACCGGCGTACATCTGCGCATCGAGGTGCTCGGGCAGCAGGAAGCCGGTACCGGCGCCGCCTGGCTGCCAGCACTTGAGCTTGAAGCCGTCGCGCATGCCACCGGCGTAGTCTTCGAACAGCTCGCGGGCGGTGACGCCGAACGGCAGCTCCCACAGGCCCGGGTTCTTCACCTTGCCGGAGAAGCCCATCAGCTTGGTGCCGTGGTCTTCGCTGCCTTCGCGGGCCAGCGACTTGTACCAGTCGTTGCCGTTGGCGACGATGGCCGGCACGTTGCACAGGGTCTCGACGTTGTTCACGCAGGTCGGCTTGCCCCACACGCCGACGGCGGCAGGGAAGGGCGGCTTGGAGCGCGGGTTGGCGCGGCGGCCTTCGAGCGAGTTGATCAGCGCGGTTTCTTCACCGCAGATGTAGCGCCCGGCACCGGTGTGCACGAACAGCTCGAAATCAAAGCCCGAGCCGAGGATGTTCTTGCCCAGCAGGCCTGCGGCCTTGGCTTCGTCGATGGCGCGGTTGAGGTTCTTCGCCGCGGTGGTGTATTCGCCACGCAGGAAGATGTAGCCACGGTAGGCCTTCAGGGCGCGGGCGCTGATCAGCATGCCCTCGACCAGCAGATGGGGCTGTTGCTCCATCAGCATGCGGTCCTTCCAGGTGTTCGGCTCCATTTCATCCGCGTTGCACAGCAGGTAGCGGATGTTCATGGATTCGTCTTTGGGCATCAGGCCCCACTTCACGCCGGTGGGGAAGCCCGCGCCGCCACGGCCCTTGAGGCCGGAGTCCTTGACGGACTGGACGATATCGTCCTGGGACATCTCGGCCAGCGCCTTGCGGGCGGCGGCATAGCCGTTCTTGGCCTGGTACTCGGCCAGCCATACAGGCTCGCCGTCGTCGCGCAGGCGCCAGGTCAGCGGGTGGGTTTCGGCCGAACGCGCGATGCGGTTGGCCGGGCCGAAGGAAGTGATGGTCATACGTAACCCTCCAGCAGCTTGGAGACGCCGGCAGGCTGCACGTCGCCAAAGGTGTCGTCGTCGATCATCAGCGCCGGGGCTTTGTCGCAGTTGCCCAGGCAGCACACCGGCAGCAGGGTGAAACGCCCGTCCGCGGTGGTCTGGCCGAGACCGATGCCCAGCTCGCTCTGGATCTGGCTGACCACCGACTCGTGGCCGCCGATGTAGCAGACCATGCTGTCGCACACGCGGATGATGTGGCGGCCGACCGGCTGGCGGAAGATCTGGCTGTAGAAGGTGGCCACGCCCTCGACGTCGCTGGCGGGGATACCCAGCACTTCGCCGATGGCGTAGATGGCGCCGTCCGGCACCCAGCCGCGTTCCTTCTGGACGATCTTCAGGGCTTCGATGGACGCCGCGCGCGGGTCCTCGTAGTGGTGCATCTCGTGCTCGATGGCCGAGCGCTCGGTTTCGCTCAGGGCGAAACGGTCGGTTTGGATAAGCGTGCTGTTCATGCTTAGCGGTCCACGTCAGCCATAACGAAGTCGATACTGCCCAGGTACGCGATGAGGTCCGCGACCATGCTGCCTTTGATCACCGAAGGGATCTGCTGCAGGTGCGGGTAGCTCGGGGTACGGATCCGGGTGCGGTAGCTCATGGTGCCGCCATCGCTCGTCAGGTAGTAACTGTTGATGCCCTTGGTCGCCTCGATCATCTGGAACGACTCGTTGGCCGGCATGACCGGGCCCCACGAGACTTGCAGGAAGTGGGTGATCAGGGTCTCGATGTGCTGCAGGGTGCGCTCTTTCGGCGGCGGCGTGGTCAGCGGGTGATCCGCCTTGTACGGGCCTTCCGGCATGTTGCGCAGGCACTGGTCGATGATGCGGATACTCTGGCGCATCTCCTCGACGCGGACCATGCAGCGATCGTAGGCATCGCCGTTGTGGGCCAGCGGCACTTCGAACTCGAAGTTCTCGTAGCCGGAGTAAGGGCGGGCCTTACGCAGGTCGAAGTCGCAACCGGTGGAACGCAGGCCGGCACCGGTGGTGCCCCACTCCAGCGCTTCCTTGGTGTTGTAGGCAGCGACGCCGATGGTCCGGCCCTTGAGGATGCTGTTCTGCAGGGCGGCCTTGGTGTACTCGTCGAGGCGCTTGGGCAGCCATTCGACGAAGTCCTTGACCAGCTTGTCCCAGCCGCGCGGCAGGTCGTGGGCGACACCACCGATGCGGTACCAGGCCGGGTGCAGGCGGAAACCGGTGATCGCCTCGATCACGGTGTAGGCGCGCTGGCGGTCGGTGAAGGTGAAGAACACCGGGGTCATGGCGCCGACGTCCTGGATGTAGGTGCCCAGGAACAGCAGGTGGCTGGTGATGCGGAAGAACTCGGCGAGCATGATGCGAATCACGTCGACTTTCTGCGGCACCTGGATGCCGGCCAGCTTTTCCACCGCCAGTACGTACGGCAGGTTGTTCATCACCCCGCCGAGGTAGTCGATACGGTCGGTGTAGGGAATGAAGCTGTGCCAGGACTGACGCTCGGCCATCTTCTCGGCGCCACGGTGGTGGTAGCCGATGTCCGGGACGCAGTCGACGATCTCTTCACCGTCCAGCTGCAGGACGATACGGAAGGCACCGTGGGCGGACGGGTGGTTCGGGCCCAGGTTGAGGAACATGTAGTCCTCGTTGGCGCCCTGGCGCTTCATGCCCCAGGCTTCCGGGTTGAAGCGCGCCGATTCCTCTTCAAGCTGTTGCTTGGCCAGGGTCAGGCTGTAGGGATCGAACTCGGTGGCACGGGCGGGGTAGTCCTTGCGCAGCGGGTGCCCTTCCCAGGTCGGCGGCATCATGATACGGCTCAGGTGCGGGTGGCCGGCAAAGTCGATGCCGAACATGTCCCAGACTTCGCGCTCGTACCAGTTGGCGTTCGGCCAGATACCGGTCACCGTCGGCAGGTTCAGGTCGCCTTCGCTGAGCGACACCTTGATCATCACGTCGCTGTTACGCTCGACCGACAGCAGGTGGTAGAACACGCTGAAATCGGCGGCCGGCAGGCCGCGGCGCTGGGTGCGCAGGCGCTCGTCGACGCCGTGCAGGTCGTACAGCATGCTGTACGGTTTGGCGACGCCGCGCAGGAAACTGAGCACTTCCTTGAGCTGGGCACGTTTTACCCACAGTACCGGCATGCCGGTGCGGGTTTCCTGGGCGACGAATGCGTCGGCGCCAAAACGGTTGTGCAGTTCGACGACCACATCCTGGTCGTCAGCCTTGTAGGGCGGAATATAAATAGCGTTGTCCGCTGTCATGGTCTCGGTCGCTTTGGGTCAGCGTTAAGAATGAAGCCAGGCCGCCGGCTCCTTCGGGAGCGGGCGGCAGGTCGCTGGATCAGACTTCGTCGGGGCTGCGCAGGTTGGTTACCGCAATGCGCTGTTCGCGACGCAGGTCTTTCTGGGCGGGCATCTCGGCACGGTAGATGCCTTGATCACCAACCACCCAGGAAAGCGGGCGTCGTTCTTGGCCGATCGACTCCTGCAGCAGCATCAGGCCTTGCAGGAATGCCTCGGGGCGCGGCGGGCAGCCAGGCACATAGACGTCCACGGGGAGGAACTTGTCGACCCCCTGAACGACCGAGTAGATGTCGTACATGCCGCCGGAGTTGGCGCACGAACCCATGGAGATGACCCACTTGGGCTCGAGCATCTGCTCGTACAGGCGCTGGATGATCGGCGCCATCTTGACGAAGCAGGTACCGGCGATGACCATGAAGTCGGCCTGGCGCGGCGAGGCCCGGATGACTTCGGCGCCGAAGCGGGCGATGTCGTGGGGCGCCGTGAAGGCCGTGGTCATTTCCACGTAGCAGCAGGAAAGGCCGAAGTTGTACGGCCAGAGGGAGTTCTTGCGACCCCAGTTGACCGCGCCACGCAGCACATCTTCGAGTTTCCCCATGTAGATGTTCTTGTGGACCTGGTCTTCCAGCAGTTGATCGGTGACGGTTTCCCGCTCACCGACCGGATACTGCTCGTTGGGTGCGTCCGGATCGATTCTGGTGAGATTGTATTGCATGCCAAAGCCTCATTGTTTCAGCTTCGCTTGCCGCTTGCGGCGACCTTCGGGAGCCCAATCGAGCGCCCCGACGCGCCATAGGTAGACAAGACCTGCCAACAGAATTGCTATGAAAATGAGAGCTTCGACGAATCCGGTCCAGCCGCTTTCGCGGACGGACACAGACCATGCATACAGGAAGAGGGCTTCGATATCGAAGATCACGAACAGCATCGCGACCAGATAGAATTTGGCGGACAGGCGCAGGCGGGCACTGCCGACGGGCAGCATGCCGGATTCGAAGGGTTCGTTCTTGGCGCGACCCCAGGCCTTGCTACCGAGCAGGCTGGACAGGCCGAGCATGAAGGCACACAGGCCGACGACACCCAGGAGGAAGATGGCAAAGCCCCAGTTGTGGGCGATGAGTCCTGCCGAATCGGACATGCTAGAAATCCTTATACAGAGACCCAGCTCTGCAGTCTGAAATAAGTAGAGCGGCGACGTGGTGTCGCAGACGCAGTGACCAAATGTCGCAGCTGAATCAATCGCGCTGATTTTATGGGTAAACCCAGTGCAAGTAAAATTTCCGTTGCAAATTTATTCGTAGGTTTAAGAACAAAAATCTTTCGTAACTGGCTGAAAGCCTTGAGTTTCGGGCATTGCACGCGGATTTGTTAATTATGTTTCTTACCCCGCGTAACGACAGGCTAGTTGCGTAATGATAATTAATATCATTTAACCTGAGCTGTAATGTTTTAGCTGTTTTGGACCTTGCAAAGTTCATCTGCCGAGCGCCCCCTCTTGCAAATGCGAAAAACTCTCATTCTAGCAGCTTCTGGCATTGCTCGCACCGCTCTGGATCAATACTTTGTCGCTTGTGTCGCGGCTTACCGACGCGGCGATCAGCCACTGGCCGAGCCAGTAGAAGAGAATGATCAGGTACTCGGCGGCGGCGAACGGGCTGACGAAGCGGTCGATGCCGATCAGGCTGTCGGAGAATACAAATGCACAGGCGCCCAGCGCGGCCAGGCCACCACAGGCCAGGGCGCGCCAGAGCATGGCGCCGATGGTCAGGGCGTAGAGCGCCACTGGAATCAGCAGTGGGCCCAGGCCATGGCCGGCGAGCAGGCCGAACAGCGAACCGCCGATCAGCACGGCGCAGGCCAGGGCCGGGTAGGCCGGGCGTCGCGTGAGGCTGCAGTAGCCGCGCAGGTAGGCCAGGTGCGCGCAGAGGAATGCCCCAAGGCCGAACACGAACAGGTCTCGGGGGATCGCCAGGAGTATGTCGCCGAGCACCGAGAAGGCCAGGCCGAGGATGATCCAGCGGCGATAGGGTGTGGCGGGGGTGGTGCTCAGCCAGGCAATCAGTGCGAGCACCGGAATGGGTTTGACCAGCAGGCCGAGCAGGGCGTTGTCGCTGGCCAGCGCGTATAGATAGAAGGCGGCGGCTGCGACGGCGAGGGTAAGCAGGTGGCCAGGGCGGGGCATGGGCAGTCCTTGCTGTGGAGTAGCCACAAGCTTAGACCTGATCCTGGGTTTTGCTGGTAATGCGGTCCCTGTAGGAGCGGCCTTGTGCCGCGAAAGGGGCGCGAAGCGGCCCCGCGATCTCTACATCATGCAAAATCGCCGGGGCTGCTGCGCAGCCCTTTCGCGGCACAAGGCCGCTCCTACAGAGGAGCTGGGCTTGGCCTGAAAATGAACAAGGCCCGGGATCCTCGCGAATCCCGGGCCTTGCTCAACAGCTCACCGCACTCAGTGGAACTGCTCTTCCTCGGTCGAACCGGTCAGTGCGGTCACCGACGATGCGCCACCCTGGATCACGGTGGTCATGTCGTCGAAGTAGCCAGTGCCCACTTCCTGCTGGTGCGCGACGAAGGTGTAGCCTTTGCTCGCGTCGGCGAATTCCTGCTCCTGCAGCTTCACGTAGGCGGTCATGTCGTTGCGGGCGTAGTCGTGCGCCAGGTTGAACATGCCGTGCCACATGTTGTGGATGCCGGCCAGGGTGATGAACTGGTGCTTGTAGCCCATGGCCGACAGCTCGCGCTGGAACTTGGCGATGGTGGCGTCGTCCAGGTTCTTCTTCCAGTTGAAGGAAGGCGAGCAGTTGTACGACAGGATCTGGTCCGGGTACTCCTTCTTGATCGCCTCGGCGAAGCGGCGGGCTTCATCCAGGTCCGGCTTGGCGGTTTCGCACCAGATCAGGTCGGCATACGGCGCGTAGGCCAGGCCGCGGGAGATGGCCTGGTCGAGGCCGGCACGGACTTTGTAGAAGCCTTCACGGGTACGCTCGCCGATCACGAACGGCTGGTCGTACGGGTCGCAGTCGCTGGTCAGCAGGTCGGCGGCGTTGGCGTCGGTGCGGGCCAGGATGATGGTCGGTACACCGGCAACGTCAGCGGCCAGGCGGGCAGCCACCAGCTTCTGTACGGCTTCCTGGGTCGGTACCAGTACCTTGCCGCCCATGTGGCCGCATTTCTTGACCGAGGCCAGCTGGTCTTCGAAGTGCACGCCGGCGGCGCCTGCTTCGATCATGTTCTTCATCAGCTCGTAGGCGTTCAGCACACCGCCGAAACCGGCTTCGGCGTCAGCCACGATCGGTGCGAAGTAGTCGATGTAGCCTTCGTCGCCCGGGTTCTTGCCGGCTTTCCACTGGATCTGGTCGGCGCGACGGAACGAGTTGTTGATGCGCTTGACCACGGTCGGTACCGAGTCGACCGGGTACAGCGACTGGTCGGGGTACATCGACTCGGCCGAGTTGTTGTCGGCGGCAACCTGCCAGCCGGACAGGTAGATGGCCTGGATGCCGGCTTTTACCTGCTGCACTGCCTGGCCACCGGTCAGGGCACCCATGCAGTTGACGAAATCTTTTTCTGGGCGGAAGGACGGGTGGGCACCTTGGGTGACCAGCTTCCACAGTTTTTCTGCGCCTTGGCGAGCAAAGGTGTGCTCTGGCTGCAGCGAGCCACGCAGGCGAACGACATCAGCGGCGGTGTAGGTACGGGTCACGCCTTTCCAGCGCGGGTTTTCGGCCCAGTCTTTCTCGAGGGCTGCAATTTGCTGTTCGCGTGTCAGTGCCATGGAAATAAACCTCGTCGCATCGATCTTGAGTGTAATTGTGCTGATGCTCGGATACGCGGATCAGAAGCCAGGCGGCTGTCCTGTCCGGGGGAGTGCGGCGGCGAACGCAGGAGGCTCGAAGGGGAAGGGTTGTGCAGGCCAGGCGAAGGTGTGCCCTGCAGGTCGGCTCGTGGTTGCCTTGCTGCGGTGCGACGCGATTGCCAGAACTGCGGTGATGCGCTTCCGTCCCTCGGGACAACTTCTTCGTTGCAGTCGCAATCCCGTCGAACCGCCTTGTGGGCCGTATGGACACGAGGTGCCTCCACGGTGGGAGGAGCGCACCTCGAAGACCCTTGCCAGGGCCTCTGATTAGCGGGAGCGAGGCCATCATGCCCTTGCCGAAAAGAGCCTGTCAAATGTTTTGTAGTGCTTTTTCCGGCTTACTACATCTTTGGTCTAATGCGACTTGGTGGTCAGTTTCAAGGCCTTTGGTCGAGGCCTTGAATTGCCTGGGTTCAGTCGAGAAGGTCGACTTTCACCCGCAAAGTCATGTTTTCACCGCGCTGGGTGCTGTAACTGAGGCTTGACGCGCTGCGTTCGGATTGGCTCTGCTGGTTGAACCCGGCCAGGGTGATCCACTCGCCGAGCTTGCCGGTGACGGTCGTGTCGGTGCTCTGCACTTTCACTACATCGGCACGTTCCTGGCTCATTCGATCATTATTGGTGCTGATTTGCAGGCGAACCGTGTCGCCGCTCAGGCGCGGGGTGACGTAGAAACCCTGGGTGACATTGCGGTATTCGGTGTTGCTCTGGATGCGCCCGTAACCGTCGGTGGCGGTGCTGGTGACGGGGATGCTCTGGCCCACCTGGATCAGTGCCGGCTGGCCGTCGCTGGCCTGCACCTGCTGCATGCCGCCTTCGCGGTTGGCGGTGCCGTAGCGGATCACGCGGGCGTTGCCGCGGTTGTCCTGGAAGTTGCTGTCGTTGTTGTCGACGCTGATCAGCAGGCGTTTGGGCGCGGTGTCGAGCTGCTGCAGCAGGGCGCGCAGGTCGTCGATGCGTTCCTGGCTGGCGTTGACGATCAGCTTGTCCTCGAAGGTGCTGACGCTGCCGTCCTTGCCCAGGAACGACTGGGCGGCGGGCAGCAGCTCGGCGCTGCTGCGGTGTTGCAGGGGGATGACCTCGGTGGCGGCCTGGGCGGTAAGGCTGGCGGCCAGCAGCAGGGAGGCGAGCAGGGGGCGTAGCGGCATGTCCATGATCTCCGCGGGTGGAATGGACATGATGGCAAATTTGCGTGCAACTTGCCGTGCGGATTGACGGTGGCTGCTGTCAGACAAATTCCGTACCATCGCGCCCCTCGATTTCCAGTCTCGCCCCCAAAAGGCAACGCATGTCTTGTGGGAGCGGGTTTACCCGCGAATGCGTCAGGGAATGCACCATCGCATTCGCGGGTAAACCCGCTCCCACAGGTAATGTGTGCTGCCATTGCTGTCTGTACAGGACCTCCATGAAACCCGCCCGACTTCGCGCCGACCTGCTCGCCGGCCTCACCACTTCCTTCGCCCTGGTGCCGGAGTGCATCGCCTTCGCCCTGGTGGCGCACCTCAACCCGTTGATGGGGCTGTACGGCGCCTTCATCATCTGCACCCTGACGGCCTTGTTCGGTGGCCGTCCCGGCATGATCTCCGGCGCCGCTGGCTCCATGGCGGTGGTGATCGTCGCCCTGGTGGTGCAGCACGGCGCCCAGTACTTGCTGGCCACGGTGCTGCTCGGCGGGGTAGTGATGATCCTGTTCGGCGCGTTGCGCCTGGGCAAGCTGGTGCGCCTGGTGCCTTACCCGGTGATGCTCGGCTTCGTCAACGGCCTGGCCATCGTCATCGCCCTGGCCCAGCTGGAGCACTTCAAGGACGGCGAGCACTGGCTTGGCGGGACGCCCCTGTACCTGATGATCGGCCTGGTGGCGCTGACCATGCTGGTGGTCTACCTCCTGCCGAAGCTGACCCGGGCCGTGCCGCCGGCGCTGGTGGCGATCCTCGGCGTCGGCCTGCTGGTCTACCTGCTCGACCTGCCGACCCGCACCCTTGGCGACATGGCCCATATCGCCGGCGGCCTGCCGCACCTGGCCCTGCCGGAGGTGCCCTGGAACCTCGAGACCCTGAAGATCATCGCGCCTTACGCATTCCTGATGGCCATGGTCGGTCTGCTGGAAACCCTGCTGACCCTCAACCTCACCGACGAGATCACCGAGAGCCGCGGCTATCCGGACCGCGAATGCGTGGCCCTGGGCGCGGCCAACATGGTCTCGGGCCTGTGCGGCGGCATGGGCGGTTGCGCGATGATCGGCCAGACCGTGATCAACCTCAGCTCCAATGGCCGTGGACGTCTGTCGGGCGTTGTGGCCGGGGTTATGATCCTGCTGTTCATCCTGTTCCTGTCGCCGCTGATCGAGCGCATTCCGCTGGCCGCGCTGGTGGGGGTGATGTTCGTGGTGGCCCAGCAGACCTTCGCCTGGGCCTCGCTGCGGGTGCTGCACAAGGTGCCGGTCAGCGATGTGCTGGCGATCATCGCGGTGACCGTGGTCACAGTGTTCACCGACCTGGCCATGGCGGTGATGTTCGGTATCGTCATCGCGGCGATCAACTTCGCCTGGCAGCATGCTCGGGAGCTGTACGCCAACAGCCATGTGGATGCTGAGGGGGCCAAGCATTACCAGGTGCATGGCACGCTGTTCTTCGCCTCGACCACGCCGTTTCTCAACCAGTTCGATCCCGCTGGTGACCCGGTCAAGGTCACGCTGGATTGCCAGCACCTGAGCTTTGTCGATTATTCGGCGATCGCTGCGTTGCAGACCTTACGCGAGCGGTATGCCAAGGCCGGCAAGCAGTTGCGGGTGGTGCACCTGTCGGAGCGCTGCAAGAAGCTGCTCAAGCGGGCGGGTGAGCAACACTGAAGGCACGATACCTGTAGGAGCGGCCTTGCGCCGCGAAAGGGCCGCAAGGCGGCCCCGGCGATCTTTGCCCAACACTGAAATCCTGGGGCCGCTTCGCGACCCTTTCGCGGCGCAAGGCCGCTCCTACAGAGGGCGTGCTCCCTACGACTCGCCGCGATTCTTCTTCACGATGGCATCGGCAATGCTCGCAGGTGCTTCGGCATAGCGGGTGAACTCCATCGAGAAACTGGCCCGACCCTGGGTCATCGAGCGCATCGAGGTGGCGTAGCCGAACATCTCGCCCAGCGGCACCTCGGCACGGATCACCTTGCCGGCCGGAGTCTCGTCGCCGTCCTGGATCATCCCCCGGCGGCGGCTCAGGTCGCCGAGGATATCGCCCTGGTACTCCTCGGGCGTCACCACCTCGACCTTCATCACCGGCTCCAGCAGCACCGCGCCGCCTTTCTGCGACAACTGCTTGGTGGCCATCGAAGCGGCAATTTTGTAGGCCATCTCGCTGGAGTCAACGTCATGAGACGAGCCATCGAACACTGCGGCCTTAAGATTGAGTAGCGGATAGCCGGCGAGCACGCCGTTCTTCATCTGCTCTTCAATGCCTTTCTGGATGGCTGGAATGTACTCCTTCGGTACAACACCTCCGACTACTTCGTTGGCGAACTCCAACCCTTCCTTGCCATCGGTACCGGGTTCGAAACGGATCCAGCAATGCCCATACTGGCCGCGACCGCCGGACTGGCGAACAAACTTGCCCTCGATTTCGCACTTGTTGCGGATCTTTTCGCGGTAAGCCACCTGTGGCTTGCCAATATTTGCCTCGACGCCAAACTCCCGCTTCATACGGTCGACGATGATGTCCAGATGCAGCTCGCCCATGCCCGAAATGATAGTCTGGCCGGTCTCTTCGTCGGTCTTGACCCGGAACGACGGGTCCTCCTGGGCCAGCTTGCCCAGGGCGATGCCCATCTTCTCCTGGTCGCCCTTGGTCTTGGGCTCCACCGCCACCGAGATCACCGGGTCGGGGAAGTCCATGCGCTCGAGGATGATCGGCTTGTCCATGTCGCACAGGGTGTCGCCGGTGGTGACGTCCTTCATGCCGATCAGCGCGGCGATGTCGCCGGCGCACACATCCTTGATCTCGGCGCGCTGGTTGGCGTGCATCTGCACCATGCGGCCGATGCGTTCCTTCTTGCCCTTGACCGAATTGAGCACGGCGTTGCCGGAGCTGAGCACGCCGGAATACACCCGGGCGAAGGTCAGGGTGCCGACGAACGGGTCGGTGGCGATCTTGAAGGCCAGGGCCGAGAAGGGTTCCTTGTCGTCGGCGTGGCGTTCCAGGTGCTTCTCTTCGTCGTCCGGATCGGTGCCCTTGATCGCCGGGATCTCGCTGGGGGCGGGCAGGTAGTCGATCACCGCGTCGAGCATCAGCGGCACGCCCTTGTTCTTGAACGACGAGCCGAGGATGGTCGGCACAATCTCGTTGGCGATGGTGCGTTGGCGCAGGGCGGCCTTGATTTCCTCGATGGTGAACTCCTCGCCGTCGAGGAATTTCAGGGTCAGCTCTTCACTGGCATCGGCCGCAGCCTCGATCATATGGGCACGCCATTCGTCGGCCAGGGCCTGCAGCTCGGCGGGGATCGCTTCTTCACGGTAGCTGGTGCCCTGGTCGGCGTCGTTCCAGTAGATGGCCTTCATCTTCACCAGGTCGATCTGGCCGATGAAGTGTTCCTCGCTGCCGATGGCCAGCTGGATCGGCACCGGATGGTGGCCCAGGCGCTGGTCGATCTGCTTCACCACCCGCAGGAAGTCAGCGCCCTGGCGGTCCATCTTGTTGATGTAGGCCAGGCGCGGCACATGGTACTTGTTGGCCTGGCGCCATACGGTCTCGGACTGCGGCTCGACGCCGTCGGCGCCGCTGAACACCACCACCGCGCCATCGAGCACGCGCAGCGAGCGCTCGACCTCGATGGTGAAGTCGACGTGGCCGGGGGTGTCGATGATGTTGAAGCGGTACTTGTGCTCGAACTGCTTGGTCGAGCCTTGCCAGAAGGCCGTGGTGGCCGCCGAGGTGATGGTGATGCCGCGCTCCTGCTCCTGGGCCATCCAGTCCATGGTCGCGGCGCCGTCGTGCACCTCGCCCATCTTGTGGTTGACCCCGGTGTAGAACAGGATCCGCTCGGTGGTGGTGGTCTTGCCGGCATCCACGTGGGCAACGATACCGATGTTGCGGTACAGCTCGATGGGGGTCGTGCGGGCCATGGTCGGATCACCTGTGGGTGAGGATTCTCCCAAGGTAGCAGAGCGGGAGAATCCTGCCGGGGCGACCGTCAGTCGGCGAGCACCTGCAACTGCCACTGGCCATCGCTTTCGCGGGCCAGGCCGCTGGCCGGCAGCAGGGCCAGCAGGCGCTCGTGCAGGGCGGCCTCGGTGAACGACTTGAGGGTGGCCATGTCCAGGGTGCCGACGGTGATCAGCTCGGCCTTGGTATACGACAGCCAGGCCTTCTTCAGCGCCATCAGCACGTCGCTGCCGGCGGTGCTGGCGAAGCGCCGGTGCAGGGTGCGGCCTTCCAGTTCGAAGCTGTGACGGTGCTCGTAGCCGCTCTCGTCGCCATTGCCCTCGACGCAGCGGTGGCAGCGGCAGGGGCCGTCGCCGAAAGCGTTGCGCAGGTAGGCGTTGAAGTCCACGACGGGCTTGAGGGTCAGGCGTTTGTCGACCTCGAACAGGTCGGCGATCAGGGGTTGTTCGGCGCTCACTCGGTATCCTCGCGTGGTGTGGCGTGCATCGCCGGGCACCCTAACAGATCGGGCCCTTCAGATCACCTTTTGCAGGCCTGGCCTCTTCGCGGGTAAACCCGCTCCCACAGGCAATGTGAAAATCCCTGTGGGAGCGGGTTTACCCGCGAAGAGGCCATTAGAGACAACAAGGGCCGCCTGCCGTACTCTACGCGCCCATACGCCTAATACACCTGTTGAGGTAACCCCGCTTGAGCACCAAGTACCCGTACACCGCCACCGTGACCATCAGCGCCGAAGACCGTGGGGGCGATACCGAGGCCTCGGAGAACACCAACATGCGCGTGGGCCTTGAGGCGGTGACCGAGGTGCTGAAGAAAGTGCATTTCGTCGGCACGCTCGCGGCCCCCGAAAAAGGCGCCACGCACATCTGCGTCACCCTGGAGAACGGCCTGACCTACTACGGCCTGATCGTCAACGGCCACGCTGAGCTCGAAGGCGGCTGGATCGCCTTCGAATGCGACATGCCCACCCCTGAAGAGCTGGGCCTGTAACCCTCAGCCCAGCTCCATGAGGCACTGCTCGAGGATATCCAGGCCTTCCTCGAGCACCTCAGGCTCGATGGTCAGCGGTGCCAACAGGCGGATGATGTGCCGCGCCTTGCCGCTGGGCATCAGCAACAACCCCTTGCTGCGCGCTGCCTCCAGCAGTTTGGCCAGTTGCGCCGGTGCCGGGCTGCCGTCCGGGTTGACGAATTCCAGCCCGCGCATGGCCCCGGTGCCGGTCAGGCGCCCGAGCGCTGCGCACATTCCCGACGCTTTCCAGCGCGCATGGCGCGCCACGATGGCCTGTTCCTGCCGTTCGCCCCAGGTGGCGATACTGGCGTCGGTCATCTGCGCCAGGCTTGCCAGCGCCGCCGCGCAGGCGATCGGATTGCCCGAATAGGTCCCGCCCAGCCCGCCCTTGGGCAGCGCGCCCATGATCGCCTGCCGCCCGACTACCGCGCCCAGCGGCATGCCGCCGGCAATGCTCTTGGCCAGCAGCAACAGGTCCGGCTCGATGCCCAGCCGGGGGAAGGCGAAGCGCTGGCCGGTGCGGCCGAAACCGGACTGGATCTCGTCGATGATGATCAGGATCCCGTGCTCGTCGCAGAAGCGGCGCAGGGTCTGGGCGAAGGCGGGGTCGAGGGCGAGAAAGCCGCCTTCGCCCTGCACCGGCTCGAAGATGAACGCCGCCACGTCCTCCACCGCCAGTTCCACGCCGAACAGGCGCTCCATGGCCTTGAGCGCCTGCTCGCAGCTCACCCCGGTGTCCGCGCTGGGGTAGGGCAGGTGGTAGACCGGACCGGGCAGTTCACCGACCCGCTGCTTGTACGGGGCGACCTTGCCGTTGAGGTTGAGGGTGGCCAGGGTACGGCCGTGGAAACCGCCGTCGAAGGCGACGATGGCGCGCTTGCCGGTGGCGCCGCGGGCGACCTTGAGGGCGTTCTCCGCCGCTTCCGCGCCGCTGTTGGTGAGCATGCCCGCCAGCGGGTAGCTGAACGGGACGAACTGGCGCAGGCGCTCCATCAGCTCCAGGTAGGGGCCGTGGGGCGCTGCGTTGAAGGCGTAATGGGTCAGACGCGCGGCCTGCTGCTGGATGGCCTCGACCACCGCCGGGTTGCAGTGGCCCAGGTTGAGCACGCCGATACCGCCGACGAAGTCGATGTAGCGCTTGCCGGCGGTGTCCCAGACTTCGGCGTTGCGGCCGTGGGAAAGAGTGATCGGGTGAACGATGGCGATGGACTGGCTGATACTTTCCTGATTCATCTGCACGCGGCCTGTTGTTCGAGTCAGGTCGTATCCAAGCGTGGCGGGGATATATCCCGCAAACGAATTATTCGATTGCCGTCATTCGTTTTCTTCCTGAACTTGATGGGTTGTCTTTGACGTTATCCCGGGACACGCTCATTGGCGTGGAACGGGCAGGGCGCTACCATCGGCAGCCAGCCTCCTTCCCAAATCCAACAAGCCAAGGACGCGTATGACCGAGCAAGCCCTTTCCCTGCAGCAACTCGCCGCCCCTGATGGCACCTGCTATGGCTGCGGTTGTTCCCACCCCAGCGGCCTGCACGTGCAGAGTCACTGGGATGACGACGGCGTCCACCTGCTGTGCCGTCATTCCCCTGATCCGACCTTCATCGGCTGGCCCGGCCTGGTCTACGGCGGCCTGCTGGCCATGCTGGTCGATTGCCATTCCAACTGGACCGCGATGGCCCACCACTATCGGGCCGAAGGCCGCGAGCCCGGCAGCCTGCCGCGTATCGACTGCGTTACCGGCCAGCTCAGCCTGACCTACCTCAAGCCCACGCCGATGGGCGTCGAGCTGCAGCTCAAGGCGCGGGTCGAGGGTGAGGTAGGGCGCAAGAGCCGGGTGATCTGCGAGGTCTGGGCCGGTGATGTGCTGACCGTCACCGCTGACTCGGTGTTTGTCCGGGTCGATACCGAGAAGCTCAAGCGCCAGGCTCACGGCGACGCCTGAACCTTGCGCCGGTTGGGAGGGGCTGGCATTGTCGAGGGTGATCCGGATGCCCGACAGGATGTTGCCATGCCCTACCAGATCCGCCCGGCCCGCAGGGACGATTGCGCAGTCCTGAGCCATATCGGCCAGGCCACCTTCGCCCTGGCCAGCCCGCCCGACAGTGCCCCGGCGGCGCAGCAGCATTACATCACCCACAACCTGCAGCCCGAGCATTTCCAGGCGCACCTGTGCCACCCGCACAAGCGCCTGCTGGTGGTCGAGCAGGACGGCCAGGTGCTGGGCTACAGCATGCTCGACCTGGCACCCGGTGAACTGGGGATCGCCGCGGCCGATCAGCTGGTGGAGATTTCCCGCTGCTATGTGCTGCCCGTCGCCCACGGCACAGGCGCCGCGCAGTCGCTGCTCGAGTCTATCTTGTCCCACACCTGTGGCCCGGTTCGCCTGACCGTCAACGAACTCAACGCCAAGGCCATCCGTTTCTACGAGCGCAATGGCTTTCGCAAGGTGGGCGAGGCGATCTTTCCCTGCGGTGACGAGCGGCACCGAGACTGGGTGATGGTCAGGACGCCCGACAGTCTTTAAATTGAATCCCCCAACCTTCAGGGCGCGAACATGACCGATCTTTGTGCATTCCCCATCACCCGCAAATGGCCGGCCCGGCATCCCGAGCGCCTGCAACTGTATTCGCTGGCCACGCCCAACGGCGTCAAGGTCTCGATCATGCTCGAGGAGATCGGCCTGCCCTACGAGGTGCACAAGGTCAGCTTCGACAACGACGACCAGCTGAGCCCCGAGTTCATCTCCCTGAGCGCCAACAACAAGATTCCGGCAATCCTCGACCCCGATGGCCCTGGTGGCCAGCCGCTGCCGTTGTTCGAGTCGGGGGCGATTCTGCAGTACCTGGCCGAGAAGAGCGGGCAGTTGCTCAGCCAGGATCCTGCCCAGCGCTACCAGACCCTGCAGTGGCTGATGTTCCAGATGGGCGGCATCGGGCCGATGTTCGGCCAGGTGGGGTTCTTCCACTTCTTCGCCGGCAAGGAGTACGAGGACAAGCGGCCCCGGGATCGCTACGTCAATGAGTCCAAGCGCCTGCTGGGCGTGCTCGACCGCCATCTGCAAGGGCGCGAGTGGATGGTCGATGCGTACAGCATCGCCGATATCGCCATCTTCCCCTGGGTGCGCAACCTGGTGGAGCGCTACAACGCGCGCGAGTTGGTGGGGTTCGATAATTTCAGGGAAGTGCAGCGGGTGCTGGCCAAGTTCCTCGAGCGCCCGGCGGTCCAGCGCGGTTTGAAGATCCCGGCCTGACAGGGGATCCGTGGGAGCGGGCTTGCCCCGCGATAGCGTCGGAAAATTCAGTATCGCTATCGCGGGGCAAGCCCGCTCCCACGCTGGTAATCCTGCGCGATCGCCTGCAGATTCAGCGACATTCAGAGAATCTGGTTCAGCAACCAGTACAAGCACCCCGCCAGCAACATCGCCGCCGGCAAGGTCAACACCCAGGCCATCAACAGGTTGACCAGCGTCTTGCGTTGAATTCCCGAGCCATTGGCCACCATGCTCCCGGCCACGCCCGAGCTCAGCACGTGGGTGGTCGACACCGGCAGGCCGAACATGTCCGCCGCGCCGATGGTGCACATCGCCACCACCTCGGCCGAAGCGCCCTGGGCGTAGCTCAGGTGGGTCTTGCCGATTTTCTCGCCCACCGTCACCACGATGCGCCGCCAGCCGACCATGGTGCCCAGGCCCAGGGCGATGGCCACCGCCACCTTGACCCACAGCGGGATATAGCGGGTGGCGTCGTCCAGCTGGCGCTTGAACAGTTGCACATGGCGCGTGGTGTCGGCGTCGTAGTGGGCCAATCGGTGCTTGTCGATCAGGCGGATGGCCTCGCTGGTCAGGTACATGTCGTTACGCACGTTGGCCATGGCCTCGGCCGGCACGCGCTTGAGCGAACCATAGCCTTTGACTTCCTCGCCGATCATGCCGGTCAGCGCGGCCAGCGCCGGGACCAGCTCGGCGCTGGCCTTGGGCTCGGAGATGAACGCGGTCAGCACCTGGCGCGGATCGGCCGGTGCGGGGGCCGGCGCGGCGCGCACCAGGGCCTGGCGGGTGACCTCGGCGACCGCCGAGAACTGCAGGGCCTGCTCGTTGGGCATGGTCTTGTTCAGCGCATAGGCCATCGGCAGGGTGCCGACCAGGATCAGCATGATCAGGCCCATGCCTTTCTGGCCATCGTTGGAGCCATGGGCGAACGACACGCCGGTGCAGGTGAGGATCAGCACGCCACGGATCCACCAGGGCGGCGGTGTCTGGCCTTCTGGCGCCTGGTACAGCTCGCGGCGCTTGACCAGCGCGCGCAGGGCGAGCAGCAGCAGGGCGGCGCAGGCGAAGCCGATCAGGGGCGAGAACAGCAGGGCATAACCGACCTTGCTGGCCTGGGTCCAGTCCACGCCGCTGGTGCCGTCGCGCCCGTGCATCAGCGCGTTGGCCACGCCCACGCCGATGATCGAGCCGATCAGGGTATGCGAGGACGACGCCGGCAGGCCCAGCCACCAGGTGCCGAGGTTCCAGATGATCGCCGCCAGCAGCAGGGCGAAGACCATGGCGAAGCCGGTCGACGAGCCGACCTGCAGGATCAGCTCCACCGGCAGCAGGGCGATGATGCCGAAGGCCACCGCGCCGCTGGAGAGCAGCACGCCGAGGAAGTTGCACAACCCCGACCAGACCACCGCCACCGGCGCCGGCAACGAATGGGTGTAGATCACCGTGGCCACCGCGTTGGCGGTGTCGTGGAAGCCGTTGACGAACTCGAAGCCCAGGGCGATCAGCAGGGCCAGGCCCAGCAGCAGGAAGGGGGTGACGGTGGTGACCACGGTGCCGCTGGCGCTGACATCCTGCTTGAGGCTCCAGAAGGTGTAGGCCAGGCCGGCCAGCAGCAGGCCGAAGAACAGGGTGAGGGTGGCGCGTCCGGGACGGTGGGACAGGTGGGGGCGGGAGTCGAGCTTGGGCAGCGCGTCCTGGCTGACCAGCAAGGGAGTTGTCATGATGGCTCCGGGGGCTTCGACGGAGAGGGGAAGGTTTCCTATCCTAGAAACAATCTGTTACTCCCGCGTGACCTCGGTCAACGGAACCTCTAGTCTAGAAGGCACCACGCAATTGCCAAGCGAGTTTCCGATGATCTGTTGCAAGCGGGTGTACGATCCCGTCATGGCGAGCGATGGCCAACGTGTGCTGGTCGACCGCCTGTGGCCGCGCAACACGCGCAAGGAAGACCTGCACGGGCAGTGGCTGCGCGAAGTGGCGCCGTCCGACGCATTGCGCAAGGCGTTTCACGCCGGCGAGTTCGACTTTGCCGGTTTTACCCAGCGCTACCAGCAGGAACTGGCCGCTCACCCCGAGCACTGGTACCCGCTGCTGGACCTGGCTGGCAAAGGCGACCTGACCTTGCTGTACGCCGGCAAGGACACCGAGCACAACAACGCCCAGGTCCTGGCCCGGTGGCTGGAGGACGAACTGGAACGCCGTGGCCCGGCCAGTTCGCCGGTGTGCTATGCCCCTTGAACTGATTCCTGCCAGCGACGAACACCTGACGTTTGCCCGTGACCTCACGCGCCGCGCCATGCTGCCGTATTACCGTGAATTCGATCTGTTGTGGATCGAGGAAGCCTTCGACGAAGCCTGGGGCTGGCGCGAACAGTGGCTGGTGGTCGAGGACGACCGGGTGCTGGGCTTTTGCAGCCTGAGCCAGGACCGTCAGGCGCTGTACATCCGCGAGCTGCACCTGTTGCCCGAGCAGCGCGGCCGGGGCGTGGGAGGTTGGGTGCTGGAGCAGTTGGCCGGCTGGACCGCGCAGCGCGGGTTGCCCTGGCTGCGGTTGATGGTGTTCAGCAGCAATCCGGCGCGGCGCCTGTACCAGCGCCGAGGGTTCGTCGAGGTCGGGATGGACGAGTGCTTTGTGCGGATGCAGCGCCCGGCACCTTGACGCGATCCTGTGTAGGAGCGGCCTTGCGCCGCGAAAGGGCCGCAACGCGGCCCCGGCGATCTTTGCTTTAACGCTCAAATCCTGGGGCCGCTCCGCGCCCCTTTCGCGGCACAAGGCCGCTCCTACAAGGGGCGGTGTATTTCAGTCCTGGCGCACCCTGACCATCCGCCCCTGAACCAGCATCGCCTCCAGCACCGGCCCCTGCAACGCCAGCAGGTCGCCGGCCAGCAGGTTCTGCAGCAGCGCCTTGCCATCGAAGCGATTGCCTCCCAGTTCGACCTCGCGCACGCCCTCGACCCGCACCACCGCCTTGCCCACCTGCCCCAGGCGGTTGCCGCTGATCACCAGCGGCCCGGGCTGCGGCGTGGCGTTGCGCAGGCTGACGGCGTACTCCGGGGTGTTGCCGATACGGTTGCCCACCAAGGTCAGGGCCGTGACCTCGCTGGCATCCACGGCGCTGCCCTGGCTGCTGGCCAGCAGGTTGTCGTCGATCAGCAGCGGGGCTTCGGTCGTCGGCGCGAGGTTGCGCAGCTGGATGCCATGGCCACGGCTGTCGCCGATGCGGTTGCCGGCCAGCAGCACGGCGCCGCGCTGGTCGCTGATCTCGATGGCGGCCTTGGCGGCGCCGAGGATCAGGTTGTTTTCGACCAAAGCCCGGGTCTGGCCACGCAGGCGCACGCCGCTGTTATTGTCGACGCCGCGCAGCTGGTTGCCACGCAGGCTCAACTGGCTGTCGCGGGCGTCGATGGCGTACTGCTGCGAGCCTTCGAAGCGGTTGTCGATGATGGTCGCCTGGCTGTGCTGCAGCTCCACCGCGCTGGACAGCTCGCTGAAATGACTGGTCTCCACCAGCAGCGTGGCCGGACGCGTGCTGGACGGCTGCTGGGTGCTGAGCGCGGTGCTCAGGCCGCGGGACAGGTTGGTGTTGTAGCCCAGGCGTTTGAGCGTCGAGCCGATCACCTGGGTATGGCTGCCAGCCCAGGCCACCACGAAGGGCCGCCAGGCGCGGTTGGTGTTGCCGGGCTTGTCGCCAGCGACGCTCTCCAGCGTCGATTGGTTCAGCCCCAGCCAGCCCTGGTTGATCAGCGCGGTGCCGGAGTAGCTGTACAGGTAGAGGCTCGTGCCCTCCAGCAGCAGCCCGGCATCGGCGCCGATCATCAACGGGTAGCTGAGCAGGTAGCCGTCCTTGTAGCGCTTGAGGACCCGTGGGTCGTGCAGCGCATCGTGCAGCTGCGCCAGGGTGATGCTGCCACCGCGCAGCACCACGGCCTGCGGGTGATGCGCCTGGTAGCCGGCTATGGCGCGGAACAGGCCGTTGTGGACGAACGGCTCGAACGGCCAGCTGCCGGCCTGGGACGAGAACATCGGTTGCAGGCTGACACTGGCGCGGCCCGCGGGTGGCGGGCGGCGTGCCTGCTCGAAGGTCACCGCCTGGCGGGCCTGGTGGCGCAGTTGCTCCAGCTGCTGCTGATACTGCGCCTGGGGCAGGGTGTCCATCACCGTCGCGGCCTGGGCGGTCGTCGCCAGCAGCAGGGCGGCCAGGCAGGTGAGGGAAAAGCGGCTGAACGGTGCCATGGGAGCGTCCTTGATCAAGGCAGGTTGGGGTAGGCCGGCTTGAGCGGGCCGCCGATCTGGCTGTAGTTGTCCACCTCGCCGTCTTCACTGTCGTACAGCTGGCGGGCGAGGGCATGCCCGGGCCGGCGGGCCAGGAACGGTATCAGCCAGGCCAGCTTGTAGGGCGCGACGTCGGCCTGGCGCTGGCCCTTGAGCTGGGGCAGGGAGTCCGGGGCGAGCACGCTGCGGGCGGCGAAGGTGGCCAGCTGGTCGAGGGTACGCTGGTCGTCCTCGCTCCAGGCCAGGCCGTTGGCCCGGGCCGACTCGCCGAGCAGCACCAGCGGCACCAGGGCGTACTGGCTGTAGTTGGCGGCCAGCCTGCTGCGTGCCACTTCCAGCGGCAGGTAAGCCTGGTCGCCACTGCTCACGGCCTGGGCCAGGCCCCGGCGCAGGTTGCCGTCGGCCCAGCGGATGAAGTCGTCGCGGCCCACCAGCATGCCGGCGGCGGCCACCGCCCAGGCGGCCCAGTAGTCGTGGTTGTTGAAATAGACCGTGGTGGACTGGCGGCGCGGGTCGTATTCGCGGATCACCTGCTCGCCGAGCTGGGTGAACCAGTGACGTTGCGCGGGGCTGAGTTGCGCCTTGCCGTCGGCCGCGGCCTGGGTCAGCAGCACCGCGCCGGCCATGGCCGCCAGGGCCCACTTGCGCGCTGCCATGCCGGTGTTGCTGGCGTCCGGGTCGAGCAGGGCACCCGCTTGCGCCCAGTGTTCCAGCCACTGGTCCTGGCAGGCCAGGGCCATGTTGGCCTGCTGCGGCTTGCTGGCGTTCTGAAAGCGCTTGCCGGCCTGGATCAGGCCGCCGACGAATTGCTTGATCTGCCGGGCGACGCGCTCGCTGTCAGCGTCTGGGCTGGCGCGCAGGGTGGATTTGCTGGCGTCGCGTGGGTCGTATTTGCTCTGCAGGTGCAGGCTGGCGGTATAGGGCGGTGGCGACGCCTTGCTGCAGGTGAGGGTGCGGTAGTCGGCGATCATGGCCGATTGCGCGGTGGCGCGGGCGGGCCAGATGGTTTGCGCGGCGTGGGCCGTGGGGGTGAGCAAGGCCAGGGCTGCCAGGGTGAGCGTGAACCTGTGGGGGCGCTTTGCGCCTCTTTCGCGGCGCAAGGCCGCTCCTACAGGGATTGCGTGGGTGCGGTTCACAGGCACAGGCGGGTCTCCACATCGGTGGCGGCGGTGCCGGCCTTGGTCGGTTCGAGGAACACCGAGAGCAGGTTGGCGCCGGCGAACTCGGGGGCCTTGCTCAGTTCGAGGTAGTACTGGCCGCCGCTTACCGCAGCCTCACGCCGGAACCACACCTTGTCGCGGGCGCCATTGTCGTAATAGACGATGAGGTAGAAGTCCTTGACGCTCCTGTCGCTCAGGCGGATATCGAGAAAGCCCTTGGACACGGCCTGCCGGGCGCTGCCGGCATTGCTCAGCAGTTCGATGCGCTCGCCGACCTTGAGTGGCGGACGCTGCTGTTTCGTGCCAAGGATTTCCCTGGACGCCCTGCAGCCGCCGTGTATCGCCGGCACCAGCTGGCGGTACATCAACGGCGAATCCAGGCGGTAGTTGGCCGGCAGTTCCCAGACGATCAGCTTGGGCGGCGCCTCGGGCTTGTAGTCGGCGGACAGCAGGTACTCCAGCAGCGAGCCGTCCTCGCCCACGCCGGGCAGGGCGTAGTTGAGTACATCCGCTTCCAGGTACTGCTTCAGGTAGCCGTCGAAGTTGAACTGCTTGCTCTCGTCCTCGCGGGCCGCCGCGTTGCTGTCGCCGACCAGGATCACCTCGGGATCGGGGGCTTCGTCGAACAGGGCGTCGCTGCTGTCGGCCACCGGCACGGTCTGGTAACCGCGCACGTACTGGAAACCGTAGTTGTTGCCGCAGATGTAGCTCAGGGCCAGGTTCAGGGTGCCGTCCTTGGGCACCATCACGCCGGGCTCGGTGCTGTAGCGCTTTTTGGTCAGGCTGTTGTAGAACGGCTGGCGGCGGATCTCCTCGGCCATGAGCCTGGCCGTTGCCTCGGCGCCGGCCGGGGTCCAGTGGTGGTCGCGGCGGAAGAAGTATTCGCCCTGGGGCGGCTGGCGCACCAGCTGCATCATCGGCGCCACCACCGCGCCGGCCTGGCGCAGCTGCCCCAGGTAGCTGTCGAGGTTGCGGCTGGCGCGCGCGTAGTCGAACCCGTGCAGTTGCTCGGCGTAGAGCTTGTCGCGGTGCATAAGGCCGCGGGTCGGCTGGATCGCCATGGCCACCTGGATGCCCTGGCGGTGGAACGCGTCCATCAGCCGGGCGAACTCCGGGCGCATGGGCGCGGGAATGCCGAAGTCATTGGTCAGGTCGACCATCGAGCGGAACAGCCAGCGCTCCTTGCCGGGGACGATCTGGCGCATCAGCTTCATGCGCCCTTCGGCATAGTGCTGCGGTTCGGCCAGGGCCGGGCAGACCATGCACTGCAGGTTTTCGCAGCCGGGCCGGACGGGCTCGGCGGCCTTTGCCTGCGCGCCGAGCAGGGCCAGGGTGGCCGCGAGGCCGAGGGGGAGGAGGGTGTTCATGGGCCAGTCATCCTTGCGTGCGGCACGGCGTCACTCGGTCGGGTCGATGCTGTTGGCCAGGCTCAGGCTGCGGTTGCCTGGCAGCAGCACATAGCTGTACGAGCGGCCCTTCTTGAGGAACAGCTCATCGAAGCTGGCCACTTCCTGGCCACCGACGTAGGCGGCGAAGTCGATCTTGATCTCGTTGACCATGCGCGCGCCGGTCTGGCCGCTGGCCAGGGCCTTGACCACCTCGTGCTTGCCGTCGGCGGTGCGCAGCGTGGCCTGGGACGGGGTCAAGTTGTAGAAGGCCACCTGGGCCTTCTTCGGCTCGTTGACGTACTGGTCGGCGATCAACTGCAGCTGCTTGCCGTCGTAGACCACGGTGCTGGCGGCATTGGCCACCAGGGTCGGTTCGATGGCCTTGGCGCCGATACCGATCCTGTGCACGCCGGCCGGCACGAAGCGGTAGCCGCTGAGCTGGCCGGGGGCGACCTTCTGCGGGTTGAGCTTGCCGCTGAGGGCCACCTCGACGTTGCCGTCGGACAGGTTGAGCACACGCACGAACGCAGAATCGGCCGGGGCCACGGCGTCGTACAGGTCGGCATTGCCTTCGGCGGCCAGGGCGGCGTGGCTGGCACAGGTCAGGGCCAGGGCGGTGAACAGGGGCGAAAGCTTCATCAGGTTCTCCTAGGGACGTCAGAAATGTCCGGGCTGGGCGCTGCGGGCCAGCGCGCCGGGACGATGGGCCAACAGGGTGCGCAGGGGGAACTCCCAGACCACGGTGTCGATCTGCGGGTTCTGCAACTGGTCGCCGGCGAGAAACTGGTTCATCGCCTCGAACGGCCCGCGGGCCTCCACGGCGATGGACAACAGGTCGCGGTTGAGCGCCTCCTTGAGGAACCCGACGAAGTTCCAGTCGTCGATCTTGCTGTAGCTGGTACCCACCAGCAGCAGGCTTTGTGTCTGTTCGGCGAACAGCGCGTCGCTGTTCTGTTCGGCCTGGAGGGTCTCGTACAGCTCGATCGGGTTAGGGCCGAACTGCGGCGCCAGGCGGGCGTGGTCGAACTGCAGGTAGTTCATCAGGTCGCCCTTGACCGTCTTGTCGCCGGCCTTGCGCGACACGTACACCTGGTCGCCGAGCAACTGCGGGCGCTGGCGGGCCAGTTCATAGGCCGACAGGCGCGCGCCGTCCGGGCTCCAGTGGGTGTCGGACTTGAGGAACAGCCGTGGGCCGGCCAGGTTGCGCAGGTAGGCGTCGCGCAACGGCACCACGTCCAGCCGGCGTAGCTGCAGGTCGGCGACGAAGCGGTCGTAGAGGCTGTGCACCCGCGGATCGAAGGCGTGCTCGGCGTGGTTGGCGTAGATATCCAGCTTCATCGGCAGCGGCAGCAGCACCAGGTGCTTGCCGTGCTCGGCCAGTTGCCTCTGGACCTTGACGATCTGCTCCAGCTGGCTCGCCAGGCTGGCGTCCAGGTCGTTGGGCACGCGGTATTCCTGGTTGGTGTAGAGCCAACCGTCCTTGCCCAGCACCACGCCCTTGGTGCCCTCGCCGAACAGCTGGAACTGGGCGTCGGCCCACAGTCGTTGCGAGGGCTCGCGCAGGAACAGGCGCTTGTCGTAGACCTGTTCGAACTTGCGCAGCAGCTTGCCGTCGACGAACAGGTTCCAGCTGTCGGTCTGGGCGCGGGCAAAGCTCAGCACCGGCGGCAGCGAATAGACGAACATCGCCGCCAGCGCCAGGGCGAAGACCACACCGTTGGCCTTGCCGGCCGAATTCATCACTGGGTACATGGCATTTCCACGGAACAGTAAGTTGATTCATTGATCGACACGTCCCCCTGTAGGAACGGGCTTGCCCCGCGATCAAGGCGACGCGGTGCATGGCACCGGCTGCGCCGGTGTTCGCGGGGCAAGCCCGCTACTGCAGGGGGCATCTCAAGCCTTGCCCTAGAACTGGAAATACAGGAACGGCGAGAACGAACTGGCCGCCAGGCTGCTCAGCGCCAGCAGGAAGCCGCCCCACAGCAGCAGGCTGTGCAGCACACCGACGTGACGCATGAAGTAGCCTTCCTTGTTGCCGGCGTAGAAGCGCACGTTGTTGATCCCGGCCAGGATCAGCCAGGCGATTGCCACCAGGGCGAAGGCCATGGCCATCCTCGAGGCGCCAAGCACGTAGAGCTCCAGCGAACCGAAACCGTTGAAGCCCAGCAGCGCCTGGTAGATCTGCAGGCTGTGGCGCAGGTCCATGGTGAAGAACAGCGGCATGCTCAGGATGATCAGCAGCGCGGTGCGCAGGTTGCGGCCCAGGTGATAGGGCGTGGTGACCTTGGTCGCCAGGTTGAACCTGCGCTCCAGCACCATGCCGATGCCGAAGAACAGCCCCCAGCAGATGAAGGCGAAACTGGCGCCGTGCCACAGGCCCGACAGCAGCATGGTCCACACCAGCGCCGGCAGGGCGCCGGCCACGCGCTTGCGCACCAGCGGCAGGTACACGTAGTCGCGCAGGAAATGCGCCAGGGTCATGTGCCAGCGCGACCAGAACTCGGTGATGCTCTGCGACACATAGGGCTGGTTGAAGTTTTCCGGGAAGCGGAACCCCATCATCAAGGCCAGGCCCAGGGCCATGTGGCTGTAGCCGGCGAAGTCGAAGTACAGCTGCAGGGTCGAGACCACCAGGCCGAACCAGGCATCGCTGAACTGCAGGGTGCCTTCGCCGACGAACAGCACGTTGATCGGCGCCAGGCGGTCGGCGATCAGCACCTTCATGATGAAACCGAGCATGAAGCGGCACACCCCCAGCGAGAACAGCTCCAGCGAGTGGCTGCGCTGGCGCAGCTGCGGCGCGAGCTGGCTGTAGCGCAGGATCGGCCCCGCCACCAGGTGCGGGAACAGCGCGACGAAGGCGGCGAAGTCGATGAAGCTGCGGGTGGGCGTGGCGTCCTTGCGGTAGATGTCGACGATGTAGCTCAGGGCATGGAACACGTAGAACGAGATGCCCAGCGGCAGGAAGATGTTCTCCAGGGTCCAGGTGTTGATGCCCAGCGGCGCCAGCAGCAGGGCCAGCACCTCGGCGCCGAAGTTGGCGTACTTGAAGTAGCCGAGCGTGGCCAGGTTACCGGCCACGCCGAGCCACAGCAGGCGCAGGGCACGGCGTTTGTCGCCGGCGTCCAGGCGCGCCTTGATGAACAGGCCGAAGCCGTAGTTCCAGGCGGTGATGGCGACGAACAGCAGCAAAAAGTCCGGGCGCCACCAGGCGTAGAACACGTAGCTGGCGGCGACGATCACCAGCGAGCGCCACTGTGGCCGGGCCAGGTAGTAGATGGCCAGGAACAGCGGCAGGTAGAGGAACAGGAAGACGTTGGAGGCGAAGATCATGCTGGCCGGTCCTTAGTAGCTGATCACCACGCCGACACTCAGCTGGTAGTCGTCGCCGGTGTCCAGCGCGCTGCCTGCGTTGAGGTAGCTGGCGCTGACCAGGGTGTTGACGTCCAGGTGCTTGCCGTCGAGGGCTACCGGGAACATCTTCCAGTAGTAGTTGAGGTCGATCATCTGGCCGACGTTGTCGCCCTTGCCGTGCCGGCCGGCGTTCAGTTCGCTCTGGCGCCGGGCGCGGGCATCGGCGGTCATGCGGATCGGCAGGGCGCCGCCTTCGTCGCGCAGGTTGAGCTGGGTCACCCGCAGGTCCAGGGCGCTGCGCGCCGTGGGCCGGGTCTCCAGGGCGACGCCGTAGTAGCTCAGGTTGCGCAGGTCGAGGGCGACGAACGAGCTGGTCAGGCGCGTGCTGTACGAGCCCTGGCGGGTGATGCGGTCGGACTGGATCGGGTTGAGCCGGAAGCCGTCGTTGTCGTCGTCCGGCTTGTCGGTCAGGCCGCCGCGCAGGGCCAGGCGCGGGGTCCAGGGCAAGGTCTCGAAACGCTTGCCGACCTCGCCCAGCGCCGCCCAGCCGCGGCTGCCGTGGCCGGTGCTGGTGACACCGTTGCCGGCGGTGTTGTCCATCGTGCCGTCCAGCGCCGCCAGTTCCAGGTGGTAGTCGCTGGCCAGCGGCAGGTTGTCGCCCTTGAAGAACAGTCCGTAGCGCCAACCCTTGAAGTCGTAGCGGTCGTCGGCGTCGTGGCCGCTGCGGTCGTTCTCCTGCATCAGGCGCACGCCGACCTGGTTGTTCGGGCTCCAGCGATAGGCGTACTGGCCCATCAGGTACAGCGTGCGCGCTTCGCTGGCGGCCAGCGAATTGACGTCGGTGTTGTAGTTGCGAAATTTCTGCCCGACCGCGACGAAGGCATCGCTGAAGGTATCCTGGTAGTTGAATCGCAGCGACTCCAGGCTGTCGTCCCACCAGATGCCGTAGTCGTCGTAGAAGCGCTGACGACCGAACGACAGCGAGAAGCGCGGGTCGTCGCCGATCAGGTTGCGCTTGACGTACAGCTCGCGCAGCTCGGCGTACCAGCCCTCGGGTTGCTCGCGCTCATTGTTGTTGGTCGACTCGTTGGCCAGGTTGCTCGACTGGCTGGAGTCGTAGTTCAGCCACAGGCGACCATAGACCATCCATTTGGCCCAGCGTTTTTCCGGCGAGTACCAGGCGAACGACGGCTCGTAGCGCAGGCTGTAGAAGCTTTCGCGGTCGCGGCCGACCTGGGAGTCCTGCGGCCCGTAGCCGGTCTGCACGGTGAGCTTGTTGAAGAACTCCGAGGTGATCAGCGGCTCGCTGCCGTCAACGGCCGCGACGCGCACAGGCGCGTTGCTGTCGGCCTCGGGGCCGGTGACTTCCTCGGCCGCCAGCACCGTCAGGGGCGCCAGGGCGAGCAGGGCGCCGAGCAGGGGTGGGTGGGCTTTCACAGGGTGGCCTCCTTCAACAGATCGTTGCGCGCGGCCAGGGCGCGCTCGATGTCATCCTTGGGCAAGGTCTTGTCCAGCCGTTTGATCAGGCCGCGGGCGCGGGTCTCGCCCAGGTCGAGGGCGATGCGCGCATAGGTGTAGGCCTTGACCGGGTCGTGGCAGATGGCCCGGCCGCGCAGGTGCACGGTGGCCATGCGGTACCAGGCCGCGGTCGAGCCCTGCTCGGCCTGCCGCTGCCAGATGGCCAGGGCACGCTCCTGGTCGGGCTGGTCGAGGCCGCCCTTGCTGTACAGGTCGCCCAGCAGCAGCTGCGCGTCGGGATAACGGGCGGTGATCAGCTCGTCGATCAGCGCCTGGGACTTTTGCGGATCCAGGGTCAGCCAGTTGTTGACCATGTAGAACGCCGCATCCAGCGCCTTGGCCCGGGTCGGGTCCTTGGCCCGCACCTGGGCGATCAGCGCCTGGGTCTGCTCGGCGTTGTGCTCGGTGGGGTTGGAGATCATGAAGTTGGCCTTGGACACCTGCGCCGGCAGGTAGCCACGGGCGACGGCGTTGTCCAGCCAGCGCTGGGCCTCGGCGATGCCGTCGGCGCGCAACTGGTCGTTGGCCTTGTCGCGGGCCAGTTGCTCGGGCGTCGGCTCGACCTTGGGGCCCATGGCGCGGCTCAGGCGCTGTTCGCGCTCGGCGTCCAGCTCGGCGCGGGTGGTGCCGTGGATGCTGTCCAGCAGCGCGCCGATGCGCTGCACGACCTCCACCGGCAGGCTGGCCATCTCCGGCTCCAGGCTGCGGGCGAAGGCGAGGAAGGCCGGGTCCTGGCGCTCGCCGAGGAAGCGGTAGTAGCGCTCGATGCCGCGTGGGTCGATGCGCGCCGCCTGCTGGTACCAGCGCTCGGCTGCGGCGCTGTCGCCCTGGCGCTCGGCGACCACGGCGCGGTACAGCTCAGGGCGACAGTTGAGCAGGCAGCTCTGTTCGTACAGCGCCAGCAGTTCGGCGGCGCGCTCGCCGGGGAACAGCTGCGGATAGACCAGGAACACCTCCAGGCTGGTGCTGGTGCTGCGCGGATCACGGTCGTTGGGGTAGCGGGCCAGGGCCTGACGCACCCAGGCTTCGTGACTGCGCTGCAGGCGCGGGGTGCGGTCGAGCAGGCGCGCCAGCGAGGCCAGCGCCGGGATCTGGCCGTGGCCGTCGGCGAAGGCCTCCTGGTACAGGCTCACGATGTCCTGGCGGTTGGCACTGTCGCTGTTGGCCAGCACATCGCCGAGCAGCTGCTTGGAGGCCAGGTCGCCACGCTCGGCGAGGGCGCGCAGGTCGCTCGTGACATCGGCGCTCGGGTCCTTGTACAGCGCGTAGCGGATCTGCTCCAGGCTCTGCCCGGCCCAGCCGCTGCCGGCCCAGGCCAGGCCGAGGCCGGCCAGCAACAGGCGCGGGGCGTTCTTGGCGATCATGACCGGCCCTCAGTTGCCGCTGCCGAACGGCAGGCCCAGGTACAGGTCGACCGCCACGGCCTTCTGGTAGGCCGCTGCCGGCAGCGGGCTGTCCGGCTGGATGGTCAGGGCCAGGTTGTGGTTCAGCTCGTCGGAGCGGGCGTCGACCACCTTGCCGCTGAAGTGCTGGTCGAGGCCGAACACCTGCATGTCCACCGAGCGCACGCGGCCGACATCGGCGAGCTTGTCGAACGGCACGTTGGCGCGCACGAACAAGCCCTCGTGCTTCGGCAGCAGGTGCATCATCGGCGCCGCCTTGTAGCCATAGCCGTCCAGCGGCGGCGACGGGTACCAGACCTGGCAGTCGCACGGGCTGTTGATCACCGTCTCGACGCTGGCGCGCCCCAGCAGCGCCTGCAGGTCGCCCGGGGCGAGGTCGGCCAGGGCCTTCATGTCCGCCGGGCTGGTGAAGCTGGTGGCCAGCTGGGTGGAGATGTTCGCCAGCGGCTGGCCGGCCTGCACCTCGCTGGCGCCGGCCGGCAGCAGGTACTTCACGTAGCCGTTGTCCGGCATGCTGATGACCTGGGCATTGCCGGCCACCGTGGCCTGCAGCGCCGGGACGCGGAAGAACAGCAGGTAGCCCTTGTAGCCGACGAAGCCCAGCGCGGCCAGGCCGGCGGCGGCGTACAGCGCGGTGCCGGCCACGGCCTTGAGGCGCTCGGCCGGGGTGCGGGCGCTGGCCTGCTGGTGCTTGCGCGCCTTGATGTAGTTCTCGCGCTGCATCACGTTGAACAGGCCGTTTATGTCGGCGACTTCGCCCGACAGGTAGGCGCTGATCAGGTAGCGCAGGATGTCGCGCTTCTGCGCGTCGAGGTCGACGAACTGCGCGCCGACCTCCTTGCCGCGCTGGGAGACGATGCGCACCTTGCCGTCGATCGACAGGTCCACCTGGTTCAGGCGCAGCTGGATCGAGGCGTCGTACAGCGCGCCGACGGTCAGCGGCGCCTCGTGCAGCAGGCCGATGCCGCCCAGCGAGATGTCGGCCAGGTCGGCCTCGAACGGTTCGCGGCCGACACCGGACAGGCGCACCCGGGCGTGCATGCGGGTGCGCACGTACTGACGCTCGTCGATGGCTTCGTGGACGATGTTGGCCGTGGTCGTGCCCGGGGCCGCCGGGGTATTCGAAGTACTCATGTGCAGGCGCCTTTCCTTAACGTTGCGAGAGTTCCAGAAGAACGGTGATGACCCCGAAGAAGATGGCGATCGAGGAGCACAGCATCGCCTTCGAGGACCAGCGGTTGAGGCCGGCGTCGAAGTCGACGCTGCCGGTGGCCAGGGTGGTCTTCTGCCGCGTCCAGCGTTGCTGGTCCATGTGGAACATCGCGTAGACCTTCATCAGCGAACCGACGATCTGGTTGTAATAGAGAACGAACGGGTACATCGGGCTGACCGGGTGCCCGGCGAAGACGAACAGCACCGTCACCAGGCTGCGCGAGACCAGCACCCAGAACAGGTACACCAGCAGGTACTGGATGCCGAACACCAGGCCGGCGACCACCGAGCCGGTCAGGCCCATCAGGCAGGTCCACATCGACACCCGCTGGTCGAGCAGCACGTACAGGGTGAACAGCCCCAGGCGCGCGCGGCCGAGCAGGGCGGTGGCGCGGAAGTTCTGGCGCAGCGAGTTGCCGTACCAGCGGAACATCAGCTGGCGGGTGGCCACCCAGAAGCTGTCGCTGGGCGGGTGCTCGACGGTCAGGGTGTGGCTGTCGGGCACGTAGAAGGTGTCCCAGCCGGCGCGCATCAGGCTCAGCCAGCTCGACTTGTCGTCGCCGGTGAGGAACTGGAAGCGGCCCAGGCGCCAGTGTTCGAGAAAATCCGCCTCGACGTCGCGGATGAAATCCGGGTCGGTCATCACCCCGGCGCGGAAGAACGACAGCCGCCCGGTGAGGGTCAGCACCCGGTGCGACAGGGCCATCGAGCACATGTTGATATGCCGTTGGACGAAACGCATCGAGTGCCACTGGCGCATCCAGCGACTGCCCTCGACCTGGCAGAACTCGTTGGTGGTCAGGCCGCCGACGTCGGGCAGCACGGCGAACAGCTTGACCGCCCGCTCGACGCAGCCGGGCAGCATCATGGTGTCGCCGTCGACCACGCCGACCACCGCCTCGTCCAGCGGCATCTGCCGCGACAGCGCGCGGAAGGCGTGGGCCAGGCCATCGCGCTTGCCGGTGCCGCGGGCGCGGACGATCACCAGGCCGATATCGTCGCGGCCCCGCACCTCGTCGCGCATGATGTCCTTGATGAACTGCTCGTCGCCCTTCTCGACGATCGAGGCGATTACCGTGCACGGCACCTTCAGCCGCTGCACCTCCTGGAACACCGACTGGTACACCTTGAAGGTGGTGTGGGTGGGGATGCGAAAGCTGGTCACCACCATGAACATGTGCGACGGCAAGGCCGCGTCACCCAGGCGCTCGACCTGGCGGCGCAGGCGCGGGAAGCGCCAGTGCAGGAAGTACATGCCGCGCAGGTAGTGGACGATGGCGTTGCCGTAGCGCCACATGCCCAGGGTGCCAATGATGAAGATGAACAGGTGGTGGTTCGGGTCCAGGTACTGTGGCGCGACCACCTGCGCGGCCAGGGCGATCAGCCCGGCGAGCAGCGTCCAGGCGCAGAAGCTGGCCGCCGCGCGCATATACCCCGGGGCCGCGAAAGGCCGCTGTTGCTGTCGTTCCATGGCGTTGTAGCTCCTTGGGTCGGGGCCCGCCGTAACGGCGGGCGGCGGCGTGCCTTACCAGCAGATGCCGTGGCGTTGGGCGTCGCTGCTGCCGGCCATGAAGCCGACCAGGTCGATCACCTGCTTGCCGTTGCCGACGTCCAGGGCCTGGACGAAGCGCTCGTCGTTGTTGCCCAGCACGATCACCTCGGCCTCGTCGATCACCTGCTGCAGGTCGCTGCGCAGCAGGGCGCTGACGTGGGGGATCTGCTGCTCGATGTACTGGCGGTTGGCGCCGAACTGGCGGGCGTGGTCGACGTTGGCGTCGAAGATGCGCAGGTCGTAGCCCTTGCCGATCAGCTGCTCGGCCAGGGTTACCAGCGGGCTTTCGCGCAGGTCGTCGCTGTTGGCCTTGAAGGCCAGCCCGAGCAGGGCGATGCGGCGCTTGCCGGCCCGGGTCACCAGGTCGAAGGCGTTCTGTACCTGGTTGCGGTTGCTGTCCATGATCGAGGCCAGCAGCGGGTGCGCCACGTCCAGCTGGCTGGCGCGGTAGGTGAGGGCGCGCACGTCCTTGGGCAGGCACGAGCCGCCGAAGGCGAAGCCCGGGCGCAGGTAGTAGCGCGACAGGTTGAGCTTGTAGTCCTGGCAGACCACGTCCATCACTTCGCGGCCATCGACCCCCGAGGCCTTGGCTATGTTGCCGATCTCGTTGGCGAAGCTGACCTTGGTGGCGTGCCAGACATTGCAGGTGTACTTGATCAGCTCGGCGACCTCAATCGATTTGCGGATCACCGGGGCGTCGAGGCCTGTATACAGCGTGGCGAGCAGATCGCCGGACTGGCTGTCGAGTTCGCCGATCACGGTCATGGCCGGGAAGTCGTAGTCCTGGATCGCCGTGCTTTCACGCAGGAATTCCGGGTTGACCGCCACGCCGAAATCGCGGCCGGCCTGCTTGCCCGAGGCCTGCTCGAGGAGCGGGATGACCACGTTCTTCACCGTGCCCGGCAGCACCGTGCTGCGCACCACCACGGTGTGGCGGCTGGCCTTGTCGCGCAGGGCCGCGCCGATCTCCCGGCACACCGCTTCCATGTACACCAGGTCGAGGTCGCCGTTGGCCTTGCTCGGCGTGCCGACGCACAGCAGCGACAGCTCGGTGGCCAGGATCGCCGCCTGGACATCGGTGGTGCCGCGCAGGCGGCCCTGGCGCACGCCGTCGAGCAGCAGCTGTTCCAGGCCCGGCTCGACGATGGGCGAGCGGCCCTGGTTGATCATGTCGATCTTCGCCTGGGCGACGTCCACCCCCAGTACCTGGTGTCCGCGTGCCGACAGGCAGCCGGCGCAGACCGCTCCCACATAGCCAAGTCCGAAGATACTGATGTTCATAGATCCCTCTCCCCAGGCGCGGCGCAAGGCCGGCCGAGATACTCAGTTCAGAAGTTTTGAAAATGCCAGACGCGCAGGATCAGGCCGCGCTAGATATATAGCGATGCAGGCTGTTTCTTGGTGGTCTTTTTACATCCTAAGGAGTTTTCTGATAGTTCGGCAAGCTTTGTTGTGTTGTTGTTTTGATAAATTCTAAATTTCCTGTGAGAAAGTTTAAAATTACTTATAAAACAATGACTTAAAGTTAGATAAAAGTTGGGCGTCAAAAAATAGATGCGCTTGTTTGTGCCGATAAAATGACGCCAAAATGGCGCTTTTCGCCACTTTTTCTACCGTTTCAGTCGCGCTTCGATGTGCGCTTTTTTACTGATTTGGGTGATTTTTCTTATTCTTGGAAGTGCTATTTTCGTCTGTCGTCGGGCGCGTCCATGTCCCCCAGACGTCCGACTGTGGCGCAATGATGGCTTGCAAGGATTGGATCCAATTGGCATAGTGCCGGACGACTGCGCAGGCATTCACTCGGGTGCGGGATGCACCCTTCTTCCATTCATGCAAAGGAGGCAAGCAGATGAACGGATTCGGTCCGCGACTCAGAGAAGAGCGCGAACGCCTGGGGCTGACCCAGCGTATCTTTGGCGACATCGGTGGCGTCGAGCCCAACGCCCAGGGCAAATACGAGAGCGGCGAACGCACGCCGCGCATGGACTACCTCGCGGCGGTCGCCAGCAAGGGCGTCGATGCGCTCTATGTGCTGAGCGGCGTGCACACCCCCGCGCCGCTGGACAGCCTCACGTCCGACGAAAACCGTCTGCTCGACGCGTTCCGCCGCCTGCCCTCGGCCGACCAGGCCGCGGTCTGGCACTTGCTCAACCGCCTGGCAGGCGAGGAGGGCGGGGCGCAAGTGCTGCGTATTCGGCGGCCTGACCGGCAGGCATATTTCCATGACGCTTTGCGCTAGGTTCGTTGTGAAAAATTTTGTTAAGGTGGCGGGATCCAATCGCCCCACTGACGAGGTGTCTGCTTGATTAGGGTCCTGGTGGTCGACGATCACGATCTGGTGCGTACCGGCATCACACGCATGCTGGCCGACATCGACGGGCTGCAGGTGGTGGGGGAGGCGGACTCCGGCGAGTCCGCCCTCAAGCTGGCCCGTGAGCTCAAGCCGGACGTGGTCCTGATGGACGTGAAGATGCCAGGGATCGGTGGTCTGGAAGCCACGCGCAAGTTGTTGCGCAGCCATCCGGACATCAAGGTGGTCGCGGTGACCGTGTGCGAGGAATACCCGTTCCCCACCCGCCTGTTGCAGGCGGGTGCTGCGGGCTACCTCACCAAGGGTGCCGGGCTCGACGAAATGGTCCAGGCGATCCGCCTGGCCTTCGCCGGCCAGCGCTACATCAGCCCGCAGATTGCCCAGCAGCTGGCGCTCAAGTCGTTCCAGCCCCAGGGCTCGCCGTTCGATGCGCTGTCCGAGCGGGAAATCCAGATTGCGCTGATGATCGTCGGCTGCCAGAAAGTGCAGATCATCTCTGACAAGTTGTGTCTGTCCCCCAAGACCGTCAATACTTACCGTTATCGAATCTTCGAAAAACTCTCGGTCACCAGCGACGTCGAACTGACCTTGCTGGCCGTCCGCCACGGTATGGTCGACGCAAGTCTGTAAGCACACCTCATGTCACAACCTTTTGATGCAAGCGCGTTCCTGGCGACCTGCAGCGGTCGCCCGGGCGTGTACCGGATGTTCGACGCCGAGGCCCGGCTGCTGTACGTGGGCAAGGCCAAGAACCTCAAGAAGCGCCTGGCCAGCTATTTCCGCAAGACCGGGCTGGCGCCGAAGACGGCTGCCCTGGTGGGGCGCATCGCCCAGGTCGAAACCACCATCACCGCCAACGAGACCGAGGCGCTGCTGCTCGAGCAGACGCTGATCAAGGAATGGCGACCGCCCTACAACATCCTGCTGCGCGACGATAAGTCCTACCCGTACGTGTTCCTGTCCGACGGTGAGTTCCCGCGCCTGGGCATCCACCGCGGCGCGAAGAAGGCCAAGGGCCGCTATTTCGGCCCGTACCCCAGCGCCGGCGCCATCCGCGAGAGCCTGAGCCTGTTGCAGAAGGCGTTCTCGGTACGCCAGTGCGAGGACAGCTACTACGCCAACCGCACCCGCCCGTGCCTGCAGTACCAGATCAAGCGCTGCAAGGGACCGTGCGTGGGGCTGGTCGCCGCCGAGGAATACGCCGAGGACGTGCGCCACTCGGTGATGTTCCTCGAAGGCCGCAGCCAGCAGCTGGGCAACGAGCTCAGCGCCGAGATGGAAAAGGCCGCCATGGCCCTGAACTTCGAGAAGGCCGCCGAGCTGCGCGACCAGATCGCCCTGCTGCGCCGGGTCCAGGACCAGCAGTACATGGAGGGCGGCTCCGGCGACGTCGACGTGGTGGCGGCCTTCGTCAACCCGGGCGGCGCCTGCGTGCACCTGATCAGCGTGCGTGGCGGCCGGGTGCTGGGCAGCAAGAACTTCTTCCCCCAGGTGGGCATCGAGGAGGAGGTGGCCGAGGTCATGGCCGCGTTCCTCTCCCAGTACTACCTGGGCAACGCCGAGCGCGAGCTGCCGGGCGAGCTGATCGTCAACGTGGTGCACGACGACTTCGCCGCCATCAGCGAGGCGCTGCAGACCCTGCGCGGCCGCGAGATCAGCATCAGCCACCGGGTGCGCGGCACCCGCGCGCGCTGGCAGCAGTTGGCGGTGACCAACGCCGAGCAGGCCCTCAACGCCCGCCTGGCCAACCGCCAGCACATGGCCGCGCGCTTCGAGGCGCTGGCCCAGGTGCTCGACCTGGACGAGGTGCCGCAGCGCCTGGAGTGCTACGACATCAGCCACTCCAGCGGCGAGGCCACCGTGGCCAGCTGCGTAGTGTTCGGCCCCGAAGGCCCGCTCAAGTCCGACTACCGCCGCTTCAACATCGAAGGCGTCACCGCTGGCGACGACTACGCGGCCATGCACCAGGCCTTGCAGCGCCGCTATGGGCGGATCAAGGACGGCGAGGGCAAGCTGCCTGACGTGCTGCTGGTGGACGGCGGCAAGGGCCAGCTGAACATGGCCCGCGACGTGATGCAGGAACTGGGCTTTGCTGACCTGACACTGCTGGGGGTGGCCAAGGGCGTTACCCGCAAGGCCGGTTTCGAGACCCTGTACCTGAACGACGTGGCCCACGAGTTCACCCTCAAGGGCGACTCGCCGGCCTTGCACCTGATCCAGCAGATCCGCGACGAAGCCCACCGCTTTGCCATCACCGGCCACCGCGCCCGGCGCGGTAAGGCCCGGCGCACCTCGAGCCTGGAGGACGTCGCCGGGGTTGGGCCCAAGCGCCGTCGCGACCTGCTGAAACATTTCGGCGGCCTGCAGGAGCTCAACCGCGCCAGTATCGACGAAATCGCCAAAGCCCCCGGCATCAGTAAAAAGCTTGCCGAGTCGATTTATGCCAGCCTGCATAGCGAGTAGAATGCCGGGTTCAACTCGCAGCCAGTCGTACCGATGAATATTCCAAACCTGCTCACCGTTCTACGCGTCCTGCTCATCCCGATCTTCATCCTGCTGTTCTATGTGCCCTATCACTGGAGCTACATGGCCGCCAGCACGGTGTTCGCCATCGCCGCCGCCACCGACTGGCTCGACGGCTACCTGGCGCGTCGGTTGCAGCAGAGCACCCCGTTCGGCGCCTTCCTCGACCCGGTGGCCGACAAGCTGATGGTCGCCGTGGCCCTGGTCCTGCTGGTGCAGGTGCACGCCAACTTCTGGCTGACATTGCCGGCGGCGGTGATCATCGGCCGCGAGATCGTCGTCTCGGCGCTGCGCGAGTGGATGGCCGAACTCGGCGCCCGCGCCCACGTGGCGGTGTCGAACCTGGGCAAGTGGAAGACCGCCGCGCAGATGCTGGCGCTGGTGATCCTGCTGGCCAACCCGCCGCTGCTGACCTTCTGGGTGGTGCTGGGCTATGGGCTGCTGCTGGTGGCGGCGGGCCTGACCCTGATCTCGATGGTGCACTACCTGCTGGCCGCCTGGCCGCACCTGCGCGAAGGTTCGGAGCAGAAGTAAAAGTTTTTTTGAATCAAGGGGTTGACGCCGTTCTGGAAATCGCTAGAATGGCACCCATCACGACGCGGGAATAGCTCAGTTGGTAGAGCACGACCTTGCCAAGGTCGGGGTCGCGAGTTCGAGTCTCGTTTCCCGCTCCAGATTCGATCCACAGTGCGTCGCTGGGATCACAAAGAAGAGGCCGAAAGGCCTCTTTTTTTGTGCCTGGGATTTGGTGGTTGCAGGTTCATGGCGTCTCTTGCCCCAAGGCACAAGCACCTGTCAGTCGAGAAGCCACCCCGAGTCCCCCTCGACAAGCGTGCCACCATGACTGGTGCGATCGCCCTGGCGTGCAACGCACTTGCCATCGATGAGAAAGTGCGTGGCCCCCGTTTCGATCAGCGCCCCACAGCTGATACGGTCCCCGACCCGGGCAACGGGTTTGCCATTGAACTGATAGGTTTCACAGCCGGTTTCCACCACACCCGCGCCATGCAGCGGGCACTCGTGCAGGTGGCCTACAAGGACGACTGGTTTCATGTGGGTTCTCCTGCAGGGCCAGTACGGGATTCACGGTCTATCGCTTCCGGCCATTGCACCCTGGGGGCCAATCGGCGAATGGGGGTGAGTTCGAAGTCATTGTCCCAATCGCGGGGTGGGCGAACGAAGGTGGGAAGGGCGTTGGGGCCCTGTTGCATGAAGAGTCTGATGATCTCCCAGTATTGCTTGCCATCCTCAAGGTCATGACTGAAGAACAGGCGGTCGATTATTTCGTTGGTACCTGTCTTGCGTACGGCGATGACGATATTCTCAACGAGTCCGCCGTTGCCCATCGGCGCATAAAGGCTATAGACCTCGGCGATGAGGTCGCTCCAGTTATAAACGACAGGGCGTACCCCCCAGTGCTTTTTGCTGAATATTCGAACCTTGTCTTGCTTGTATTCGTAAAAGTAAACTTTTTGTCGTAGTCGGTTGAAGCGGATCGGCTCGTCGCGCGGTAGTTCAGCGTCTAAGCGTACGATAGGAATGGTCAACCAATATATAGCTGTCAGCGCGGTTAGGCTTATTATGGTGAAATCCAGTTCAATTCTCACCCTTTCGAATGCCGTTATGTATATTAAAGATAGTATTGGTAGTAGCCCTGTCAACAGAACTATGCTTCCGCCGATGAGGCCGATGCCTCTAACTCTTAGTGTGGATCTGGGTACTTCCATGTAGGTTTCATTTATTTTGTTTGGCGTTGGGGGGAGCACGACTGCGTTGAGATTTTGTGTGGGCTTTTCATTGGGTAGAGGTAGATTGTATTTCCACCCTAGGCCCCGGTGAGGTAGCGTATTGTTATTAATGGTCATTGACAGAGTTCCATGAATTCCTGATGGGCTGTACACGCAATCGATCTCACGTGGGGTCTCCTGTGGGACCGGTACGGGACTCTCGGTCTATCGCTTCCGGCCATTGCACCCTGGGGGCCAGTCGGCGAATGGGGGTGAGTTCGAAGTCATTGTCCCAATCGCGGGGTGGGCGAACAAAGGTGGGAAGGGCGTCTGGGCCCTGTTGCATGAACAGTCTGATGATCTCCCAGTATCGCGTTCCAACCTCGATATTATGGGTAAGGAAGAGACGGTCGATAATTTCGTCGGCACCTGGTTTGCGGACTGCGAAAAGAACTTTTTCGACGACTCCACCATTACCCATGGGGGCGTAGACACTACAGACTTCGGCGGTAAGATCTTTCCAGTCGTATGCCACAGGGTGGATCCCCCATTTTTTTCGGCTGAACACGCTGATGCGATCAAATCTATATTGATAGAAGTAGACTTTCTGGCGTGAACGGTTGAAACGTATTGGTTCGTCGCGCGGTAGTTCTAGGTCTATACGGATATAGGGTATAATTATCCAGCATAATGCAATTATAATTAGATATCCTAGAAGGATGAAGTCTGTGTTTATTTCGCTGCTATTTGTGATTGAGTCATAGATGAACGGTAAGTTTGCTAGAAGGATAAGTAGTAATGTTGCACTTCCGCCGATGCTGCCAAGGCCTCTGGTGCTCAAAGTTGCTCTGGATACTTCCATGTAAGTGTCATTTATTTGATTTGGTGTGGGCGGTAGCAGAGCCGGGTTGAATGATTGGGGTGGTTCTTCGGTGGGAAGAGGTAGGTCATACTTCCAGCCAATGGGGTGGCGAGGTAGATATTCATTGGTTTTGGTCATTCGTTGATCGCCTGGATTTCTAAGTGTGCATAGGCCTCTGGGGAATTACGATCTGGCCAGTAAGTGACGTTTAAAGTTGCAGTCTGTATGCTGTGCCTGCCAAGGCTTGGGGTGAGTTCTATATGTCCGTTTATGAACTCGGTGGTAGTGGAGCCCCCGGAGCGCAATACTGCAGATTTTTTACTGGTTTTTTGGCTGAGGGTATCTGCTCTGTAGTCTTTAACTTTGTGAGAGGGGCGCGACGACGGCTTTTTCTGTGAAGTTGGCAGTGGGTGTAAAACCTCATGGGACCCTGAGGCGATTGTTTCTCCGCTTGTGTAGTTGGACGGAACCCCATCGCCATGTCGATGAACGGTCAGGGACCAGTGATAGCTGTAGCTGGAGGCATTAATGTTGGGGAGGAGGATCTTGAATGTCAGCTTTTGTTCGGTGGCCGCTTGGGCAATCCATCCGATTTTAGCCGTGAGCGTGGGGTCGGCTCTTTGGGTTTCGAAATTCAGACCCGCTTCAACACCTAATGTGGCGGCGTTTAATGCTGCAAAAGCGATATCCGCATGTTCGGGGTATTCCCAATGAATGGCAGGGCTTTCATTGGCTTTGCCGAAATAACACCGCCTTGCCCAACGTTCTATTGGGCTCGATTCTCTGTTTGCTGCCCAATTGCTAGCACCGTACGCAGCCGTAGCAAGGATGATTGCTATGCCTAAAGGGCCTATCAGTACTGGACTAAATACTGCATAGACGGAATAAAATGCTCCGGCAATCGATAGTGCTACTGTAAATTTATAAGCGTACATGGCGCTTTCGTCCCCGTTCGCCCATGTTCGCTTTAAGGCAAAGACCGCTTGCGCCGTATCGTAAATACCGGCTACGGCCCCCATGACGGCACCTATCCTGACGGTTGCCCGCCCCATCTTGATGGTCGTGACCGCCCGTGCCGTCCCCGCAGGTGTCATGGGTATCCTGGTGTTGATCTGCGTGGCGCCGGTCCTGATGATCAAGCCCAGCG
>NZ_JAJSRC010000029.1:0-84641 GCF_021283245.1 Pseudomonas sp. NMI760_13
GCACAAGGCCGCTCCTACATCTGTTTCGGGCCAATTATGCCTGTGAAAGTATCGGCGCCTGCCTTGGTGCATGCCTCGAGTCGTGCGCAGCGACAGTGGTGACCACGCTGAAACCGCGTCGGACCAACAAGGCGGACCAGGTAATGGCACAGGATTGACTGGCCCGAAACAAATGTGGGAGCGGGCTTGTCCCGCGATGCGCCGCGCGGGCGGCGCTTGATCTCATAGGCGCCATAGAACCCTCGGTGAACACTTCTGGAACACAACACAATCCCACGGCGAACACCTCCCACACCCAACCCAACCCCAAGCCAGCCACCTGCCAGCCCCGACACCTATATAAAGCAGCCCAAAAAGCAAAGCGGGGCGGCCTCTCGGCCGCCCCGCTTTCACCCCTGCGCCTTACAAGCTCGGGAACGCAAACTGCGAAGCCTCATGGCTGGCCCGCTGTGGCCAGCGCTGGGTGATCGCCTTGCGACGGGTATAGAAGCGCACACCGTCCGGGCCATAGGCATGCAGGTCGCCGAACAGCGAACGCTTCCAGCCACCGAAGCTGTGGTACGCCACCGGCACCGGCAGCGGTACGTTGACCCCGACCATGCCCACTTCAATATCGTCGCAGAACAGCCGCGCAGCCTCACCGTCACGGGTGAAGATGCAGGTACCGTTGCCGTACTCGTGCTCGTTGATCAGCTGCATGGCCTGTTCCAGGCTGTTCACCCGCACCACGCACAGCACCGGGCCGAAGATCTCTTCCTTATAGATGCGCATCTCGGGGGTGACCTTGTCGAACAGGGTGCCGCCGACAAAATAGCCATCCTCGTTACCGGCCACACGGTAGCCACGACCATCGACCACCAGCTTGGCGCCAGCAGCAACGCCGTCATCGATGTAACCCACCACCTTGTCACGCGCGGCGGCGGTCACCAGCGGCCCCATGTCCAGGCCACAGGAAGTGCCGGCACCGATCTTCAGCGCCTTGATCTGCGGTTCCAGCTTGGCGATCAGCGCATCGGCCACCTGGTCGCCAACACACACAGCCACCGAAATGGCCATGCAGCGTTCGCCACAGGAACCGTAGGCCGCGCCCATCAGCGCGCTGACGGCGTTGTCCAGGTCGGCGTCGGGCATCAGCACCGCATGGTTCTTCGCGCCGCCCAGGGCCTGGACGCGCTTGCCGCGCTTGGTGCCCTCGGCATAGATGTACTCGGCGATCGGGGTCGAACCGACGAAGCTCAGGGCCTTGACCTCCGGCGCCTCGATCAGCGCATCGACCGCTTCCTTGTCGCCATGCACGACGTTGAGGATGCCCTTCGGCAGGCCGGCCTCCAGCAGCAGCTGGGCGATATACAGGGTCGAGCTCGGATCGCGCTCGGACGGCTTGAGGATGAAGGCGTTGCCGCAGGCGATGGCCAGCGGGTACATCCACAGCGGCACCATGGCCGGGAAGTTGAACGGGGTGATGCCGGCGACGATGCCCAGCGGCTGGAAGTCGGACCAGGCGTCGATGTTCGGGCCGACGTTGCGGCTGTACTCACCCTTGAGCAGTTCAGGGGCAGCGCAGGCGAACTCGACGTTCTCGATGCCACGCTTGAGCTCGCCAGCGGCGTCCTCCACGGTCTTGCCGTGCTCCTCGCTGATCATCTGCGAGATCTTCGCCTCGTTCTGCTCCAGCAACTGCTTGAAGCGGAACATCACCTGGGCGCGCTTGGCCGGCGGGGTGTTGCGCCAGGCCGGGAAGGCGGCCTTGGCCGAATCGATGGCCTGCTGGACGGTGGCGCGGCTGGCCAGTTCGACCTTGCGCACGGCCTGGCCGGTGGACGGGTTGAAGACATCGGCGGTGCGCTCGCCCTTGGTGACCAGCTCGCCGTGGATCAGGTGCTGAACAATGCTCATGCAGAACTCCAGATAAAGAAGGTGGAAGCGGGCGCGTGGTACTCACGCGCCCGACATCGAATTCAGAAAAGTCAGTCGACCTTGTTCAGGGCTTCGCCCACCGCGTCGAACAGGCGATCCAGTTCCTGCGGCTGGGTGTTGAAAGTCGGCCCGAACTGCAGGGTGTCGCCACCGAAGCGCACATAGAAGCCGGCTTGCCACAGTTTCATGGCCGCCTCGTACGGACGGACGATGGCGTCACCGTCGCGCGCGGCGATCTGGATGGCGCCGGCCAGGCCGTAGTTGCGAATGTCGACGACGTTCTTCGTGCCCTTCACACCGTGCAGCAGCTTCTCGAAGTGCGGCGCCAGCTCGGCGGCGGACTGCACCAGGTTTTCCTTCTGCAGCAAGTCCAGCGCGGCGATACCGGCGGCGCAGGCGACCGGGTGCGCCGAGTAGGTGTAGCCGTGAGGGAATTCCACCGCGTACTCGGGGGTCGGTTGGTTCATGAAGGTCTGGTAGATCTCGCTGGTGGCGATCACCGCGCCCATCGGGATGGCGCCGTTGGTGACCTGCTTGGCGATGCACATCAGATCCGGGGTGACACCGAAGGCTTCGGCGCCGGTCATCGCGCCCATGCGGCCGAAGCCGGTGATCACTTCGTCGAAGATCAGCAGGATGTTGTGTTGGCTGCAGATCTCGCGCAGGCGCTTGAGGTAGCCCTTTGGCGGCGGCAGTACACCGGCGGAACCGGCCAGCGGCTCGACGATCACCGCGGCGATGTTGGAGGCATCGTGCAACTCAATCAGCTTGAGCATCTCGTCGGCCAGGGCAATGCCGCCCTCTTCCGGCATGCCCTTGCTGAACACGTTGGCCGGCAGCACGGTGTGCGGCAGGTGGTCGACGTCCAGCAACTGGCCGAACAGCTTGCGGTTGCCGTTGACGCCGCCCAGGCTGGTGCCGGCGATGTTCACGCCGTGGTAGCCGCGGGCACGGCCGATGATCTTGGTCTTGGTGGCCTGGCCCTTCAGGCGCCAGTAGGCGCGGACCATCTTCAGCGCGGTGTCGGCGCACTCGGAACCGGAGTTGGTGAAGAACACGTGGTTCAGGTCGCCCGGCACCAGGTCGACGATCTTCTCGGCCAGCTGGAACGACAGCGGGTGGCCGAACTGGAAGGCCGGCGAATAATCGAGGGTGGCGACCTGGCGGGCCACCGCCTCGCTGATCTCCTTGCGGGTATGCCCGGCACCACAGGTCCACAGGCCCGAGAGGGCGTCGAACACCTTGCGGCCCTTGTCGTCGACCAGGTAGTTGCCTTCGGCCGCCACGATCAGCCGCGGGTCGCGCTGGAAGTTGCGGTTGGCGGTGTACGGCATCCAGTGGGCGTCCAGCTTGAGCTGGCTGGCCAGACCGGCCTGGGCGGTTTCGGGCATGTTCATCGGGCGATTCCTCGGAGGACGATTAGGCAACGATGGGTGTTGTTGCAGCTAAATTGTCACGGCGATAAAGTTCGAAAAACCCAGCATTTCTAATCTTCAGTCAGCGGATAACTAAACTAATGAGCCGACGCCCCGATCCCCTCGCCCAGGTCAGCGATTTCGACATCCGCCTGCTGAAAATCTACCGCAGCGTCGTCGAATGCGGCGGCTTCTCGGCGGCGGAGAACGTGCTGGGGATCGGCCGCTCGGCGATCAGCCAGCAGATGAACGACCTCGAGCAACGCCTGGGGCTGCGTCTATGCCAACGAGGCCGCGCCGGTTTTTCGCTGACCGAGGAAGGCCGCGAGGTCTACCATTCGGCGCTGCAGTTGCTCAGCGCCCTGGAAACCTTTCGCACCGAAGTGAACGGCCTGCACCAGCACCTGCGCGGCGAACTGAACATCGGCCTCACCGACAACCTGGTGACCCTGCCGCACATGCGCATCACCCACGCCCTGGCCGAACTGAAGGACCGTGGCCCTGACGTACACATCCAGATCCGCATGATCGCGCCCAGCCAAGTCGAGCAGGGCGTGCTCGACGGCAGCCTGCATGTCGGCGTGGTGCCGCAGACCAGCCCGCTCTCCGGGCTTGAATACCAGCCGCTGTACAGCGAGCGCTCGCTGCTCTACTGCGCGGTCGGCCATCCGCTGTTCTATGCCGATGACCAGCAGATCGACGACGATCGCCTCAATGACCAGGATGCGATCGCCCCGACCTTCCGCCTGCCGGCCGACATCCAGGCCCATTACCAGGCCCTGCGCTGCACCGCCAGCGCCTCGGACCGCGAAGGCATGGCCTTCCTCATCCTCACCGGGCGCTACATCGGCTACCTGCCCGACCATTACGCGATGTTCTGGGTGCAGCAAGGGCGCCTGCGTGCGCTCAAGCCCGCCCAGCGCTTCTATGACCTGGGGCTGAGTTGGGTGACGCGCAAGGGCCGCCGGCCGAACCTGGTGCTGGAAAGCTTCCTCGAGAGTCTGGCTGCGACACGTTGATACGCATCTCTACCGCTAATGCTTGTCACTTCGGCACAGGCAGGTAATCTGTCGGACATCCGTAACGACCCGCCCGGAATCGTCCATGACCCTAGAAGTCCCTGCGCATCGCTCCCCCGCCTCGGGCAAGCCCGCCGGCCGCATTCGCCAGAAGAACGAGCAGGCCATCATCCAGGCCGCCGAAGACGAGTTCGCCCGGCACGGCTACAAGGGCACGAGCATGAACACCATCGCGCTCAAGGCCGGGCTGCCCAAGGCCAACCTGCACTACTACTTCACCAACAAGCTGGGCCTGTACATCGCGGTGCTGAGCAACATCATCGAGCTGTGGGACAGCACATTCAACGCCCTGAGCGTGGAGGACGACCCGGCCGAGGCGCTCAGCCAGTACATCCGCACCAAGATGGAGTTCTCCCGGCGCAACCCGCAGGCCTCGCGAATCTTCGCCATGGAAGTGATCAGCGGCGGCGAATGCCTGAGCGAGTACTTCAGCGCTGACTACCGCGAATGGTTCCGCGGCCGTGCCGCGGTGTTCCAGGCCTGGATGGACGCCGGCAAGATGGACCGGGTGGACCCAGTGCACCTGATCTTCCTGCTCTGGGGCAGCACCCAGCACTATGCCGACTTCGCCACCCAGATCTGCCAGGTGACCGGCCGCAGCCGGCTGACCAAGCAGGACATGGAAGACGCCAGCAACAATCTTATCCACATCATTCTCAAAGGCTGCGGCATCAGCACGCCCGCCTGACCCGGACTTATGCCTTCTACCCTGCTCGAGCTCTGCGAGTTCCGCGAGGAAATCCGCAAGAGCCGCTTCATCACCCTCGCCGGCCCGATCAGCAGCCCGGCCGAGGCCATGGCCTTCATCGAACGCCACAGCGACCTGGCGGCCACCCACAACTGCTGGGCCTGGAAGCTCGGCGGCCAATACCGCAGCAGCGACGACGGCGAGCCTGGCGGCACGGCCGGGCGCCCGATCCTTGCCGCCATCGAGGCCCAGGACTGCGACCAGGTGGTGGTCCTGGTGATCCGCTGGTACGGCGGCATCCAGCTCGGCACCGGTGGCCTGGCCCGGGCCTATGGCGGCGGCGCCAACAAGTGCCTGCAGCAAGCGCCCAAGCGCTTGCTGGTACAGCGCAGCGAGTTCATCTGCAGTTGCACCTTCAGCGAACTGGCGCTGGTCAAGCTGCGCCTGGGCGAAGTCGACGGCCTGGTGCTGGACGAGCAGTTCACCGCCAACGGCGTCGACCTGCGCATCGCCCTGGGTGACAGCCACCTCGAGGTGCTGCAGCAGCAGCTCGCCGACCTGAGCCGCGGGCGCATCCTGCTGGAACGAGCCTGAGCGTTGCCCACAACTGCTGTGGGCCTGCCTGTGGATAAGCTTGGGGCACTCCGCTGCAGGCCTTGTTCCGCAAGGCCTGCAGCGTATTGAGCATATTTTGATCACATTTGTGTGACATTAACCCAAGTCACTGAAAGCGTGTGAGTTATCCCCAGTCAGCATCGACTGCGTTCCCTGAAACGAGCATTTTCAGGCTGTCGCGCTTGCACACAATTACTGTGGAGCAGCCTGTGGATAACCCGTGAACCACCCTGTCAGACCCCGTCTCCATAGGCCTTTCAGACCTTCGATCATTTTTTGACCAGCCGCGACAGGGCAGCCGACCTTTTCCTGGTTTATGCTCGTCACCCAGGCCCTCCCAGTGGAGGGCAACCGCCACATTGCCGCGCGACAAGCGAACCTGTGCCCAGCACCGCTCGCCGCGCTCTTGATATGGAGTATCGCTATGACCGCCAACAAGACCGCCCTCATCATCGGCGCCTCCCGAGGCCTCGGCCTGGGCCTGGTGCAACGTCTGCGCGAAGACGGCTGGAACGTCGTCGCCACCGTGCGCGACCCGCAACAGCCGGGTGCGCTGGGCGAAGTCTCCGGGGTGCGCATCGAGCGCCTGGAGATGAACGACACCGCCCAGCTCGACGGGCTCAAGCAGCGCCTGCAAGGCGAAGTGTTCGACCTGGTGTTCGTCAACGCCGGGGTGATGGGCCCGCTGCCGCAGGATCTGGAAAGCGTGCAGGTACAGCAGATCGGCGACCTGTTCATGACCAACGCCGTGGCGCCGATCCGTGTGGCCCGCCGCCTGGCCGGCCAGGTGCGCGAAGGCAGCGGCGTGCTGGCCTTCATGAGCTCGATCCTGGGCAGCGTGACCATCCCCGACGGTGGCGAAGTCTGCCTGTACAAGGCCAGCAAGGCCGCGCTCAACTCGATGATCAACAGCTTCGTGGTCGACCTGCAGCGCCCCGACCTGGCCGTGCTGGCCATGCACCCGGGCTGGGTGAAGACCGACATGGGCGGCGAGAACGCCGAGATCGACGTGCTCACCAGCACCCGTGGCATGCTTGAGCAGATCAAGGCCCAGAGCGGCAACGGCGGCCTGCGCTTCATCAACTACAAGGGCGAGGCGCTCATCTGGTAAACCCGGGCGATACCGGCCTGGGTGGGCGCATTGCCCGGCCAGGCCCTGTAGAATGGCGGCCAACCGTACCTGATCGAGATTGCACACATGTATGAATGGCTGAACGCCTTGCCCAAGGCGGAACTGCACATGCACCTGGAGGGTTCGCTGGAGCCCGAACTGCTGTTCGCCCTGGCCGAACGCAACAAGATCGCCCTGCCCTGGGCGGACGTCGAGACCCTGCGCAGCGCCTATGCCTTCAACAACCTGCAGGAATTCCTCGACCTCTATTACCAGGGCGCCGATGTCCTGCGCACCGAGCAGGACTTCTACGACCTGACCTGGGCTTACCTGCAGCGCTGCAAGGCGCAGAACGTCATCCACACCGAGCCGTTCTTCGACCCGCAGACCCATACCGACCGAGGCATCCCGTTCGAGGTGGTGCTCGAGGGCATCAACCGGGCCCTGAAGGATGGTCGCGAGCAGTTGGGCATCAGCAGCGGTCTGATCCTCAGCTTCCTGCGCCACCTGAGCGAAGACGAAGCGCACAAGACCCTGGACCAGGCCCTGCCGTTCCGCGACGCGTTCGTCGCCGTGGGCCTGGACAGCTCGGAAAAAGGCCATCCGCCGAGCAAGTTCCAGCGCGTCTTCGACCGCGCCCGCAGCGAAGGCTTCCTGACCGTGGCCCATGCCGGCGAGGAAGGCCCGCCCGAGTACATCTGGGAAGCCCTCGACCTGCTGAAGATCCAGCGGATCGACCACGGCGTGCGCGCCATCGAGGACGAGCGCCTGATGCAGCGCATCATCGACGAGCAGATCCCGCTGACCGTCTGCCCACTGTCCAACACCAAACTGTGCGTGTTCGAACACATGGGCCAGCACAACATCCTCGACATGCTCGAGCGTGGCGTGAAGGTCACGGTCAACTCCGATGATCCAGCCTACTTCGGTGGCTATGTCACCGAGAACTTCCACGCCCTGCACCAGCACCTGGGCATGACCCAGGACCAGGCACGCCGCCTGGCGCAGAACAGCCTGGACGCGCGGCTGGTCCGCTAGCCGGCCTGTCGGGCCGGGAGGCAGGCGATCGCGTTGATCTGCTGCTGGCCGAGCGGTGTGAGCTGCACCGCCCGGCTGCCCTCCTGTTCACGCACCCAGCCCGACTGGATAAACAATCGAAGCAGGGCCTTGCCCAGGCAGCCGCCCAGGTGCGGGCCCTGATCGTTCCATTTGCTGCAGTGGCAAATCACGCAGCCGTGCCGGTCACCGGCAGCCAGCGCGTCGATGAACACCCCCAGCGCCTCCAGATGCTCCTTGCCCTCCTGGCTCACCGACAGGTACTGCTCGTTTCCTTCCAGCCAACCGGCTACATGCAGGCGGTGGAGCAGCGCGGCGGCCACTTCGCCGCCCAGGTGGTCGCCACACAGGCGCGCCTTGCGCATCGACAGGGGAATCTGCAGCGTCGTGCCCTGCTCTGCCGGTGAGCGGCTCGCCAGTTGAACGCTGGCCAGCGCCTCCACGGCGGTGCCGACCTCCGGCGTGGCCAGGCGGAAGAAGCGCTTGCGGCCACGCGCCTCATGCCTGAGCAGCCCGGCACTGGACAACAGCGACAGGTGCGCGCAGGCCGACGAGGTGCTCAAGCCGGTGAGCACGGCAAGCTCGTCCGCCGCACGCGGGGTGCCATCGATCAACGCCCACAACATGGCGCTGCGCTTGGGATCGGCCATCAGGTTGGCGACCTGACTGATGCTGCGGACTGCGTTCATGAACCTGAAGCTCCCTGATGAATCCCGCCTGCTGGCGAACGCCGCAGATGCCCTGCCTCCGGCGTGGGCAAGCGCGGGATGGTTCGTGTGCCGGATGATCGGCGCCAGCCGCGCAAAACGCTCACGCCACGCTGGTCGCCGGAGGCAGTATAAGCCGCTGGAAGGCGCTCGCCGTGAGGGAGGCATGGCCCAGGCGGGTCGGCATTCGCCTCCCAAAAAACGTTCTGAAAGATGCGTCTGTCAGAGCGATAGACGGCTGATCCTGCTCATCCCCCGTACTACCGTGGCTGTAGCGGGAACGAAGCTGACAGCTGCTATCAGGGGGCTCGATATGTCCGACAGTGAAGGGGAATATTTCCGCCTTGCAAAACAGAAGGTCTCCCTACTTCAGACCGTCATGACCGTCAGTCTGGGTACTGACCCTGGTCATGGCACGGGGCGGGGGCAGCGCTACACTAGATCCGCTCCCGCTCACTGGAGGTGGATCGCGATGAAGATTGTCGTCAGTGCGTCGAACCGGAATCCCGCCTGCCCCTGGCAGGTCCAGCTCGACCAGCATGTGGTGAGTTTCCGTAGCGAGGCCGAGGCACGGTCGTTCGTTGCCCTGCTGGAGGCGCGCCTCAACGCGCCCCACCCGCTCACGCAGACCGGCTGGCCTGCAGGCGCCGGGTCAGCATTGCGACACTGACCACCAGCGCGCCGCACAGGCTGATCACCAGCGCCATGGGCACCGCGCTGCCGTCGTGCAGCACCCCGACCAGCGCCGCCGCGCCCGCGGCGACGCTGAACTGCAGGCAGCCCATCAGGGCCGAGGCGCTGCCCGCCCGCGTACCTTGCCCGCTCATGGCACAGGCCGAGGCATTGGGGATGATGCAGCCGAGGCTGGCGATGCACACGAACAGCGGCACCAGTAATGGCCAGAGCTGTGCCGGGCGCAACGCCGCGACCACCAGCAGCGCCAGCGCCGCCACCAGGTACAACCATACCGCCCGCGCCAGCAGGAATGCCGGGCCGCGCTTGGCCAGCAGCCGCGCATTGACCTGGGCCATCAGGATGAAGCCGGCGGCGTTGGTGCCGAACAGCCAACCGTAGTGCTCGGGCGGCACGCCGTAAAGCTTGATGAATACGAACGGCGAACCGGCGATGTAGGCGAACATCCCGGCGATGGCGATGCCGCCGGTCAACGCATGGCCGACGAACACCCGGTCGCCGAGCAGACTCAGGTACTGGCGCAGCGCGCCCGACAGCGGCTGGCGTGGAATATGGGCCGGCAGGCTCTCCGGCAAGCCCAGGCCGACCGCCAGCAGGCACGCGGCGCTGAACAGGCCCAGGGCGAGGAAGATCGATTGCCAGCCGGCCACGTTGACCAGCACGCCACCGAGCATCGGCGCGAGGATCGGCGCCAGGCCCATCACCAGCATCAACTGCGAGAACACCTTGGCCGAGGCCACCGCGTCGCACTTGTCGCTGACGATCGCCCGCGACAGCACCATGCCGGCGCAGCCACCCAGGGCCTGGACGAACCGCGCCAGGATCAAGCTGTCGAGATTGGGCGCATAGGCGCAGGCCAGCGACGCCATGGTGAACAGGCCGACGCCGAACAGCAGCGGCAGGCGCCGGCCGAAACGGTCGGCCACCGGCCCGTAGGCGAGCTGACCCAAGGACAGGCCGAGGAAGTAGGCGGCCAGGGTGGCCTGCACATGCTTTTCGTCGGTGCCGAAGGCATGCGCCATGGCCGGGAAGGCCGGCAGATAGAAGTCGATCGCCAGAGGCCCGAACGCACTGAGGGCGCCGAGAATCAGCAAGGTTCGCAGGTTCATGGAGAATCCATAGCAGGCTAAGCAAGTTCGCTAGTCTACCTGCACTGGATCGCCCGGCGTTGAAAACCTTTGTAATAATTGATCCTGCGTGTCCTGTAGGAAAAGGCAGAAAACAGGGTTGCAGCAGGATCGGCGTGGGAGGATCTGCGTGGGAGCGGGCTTGCCCCGCGATGAGGCCACCCAGGCCAACATCATTGCCTGTTCTGCCGCTATCGCGGGGCAAGCCCGCTCCTACAGAGGTCGCCTTATCAGGCCACTTCGGCCTGATACCCCTCTTCACGAATCGCCGCCAGGATCTGATCCGCCGCCAGGGCACTCTCCACCCGCACCTGCCGCGCCGCCAGGTCCACTTCCACCCGCGCCGCCGCATCCTGCTCCTGCACCGCGCGGGTCACGCCCTTCACGCAATGGCCACAGGTCATGCCTTGCACATTGAATACTTGCATCGAGGTTGCCTCCTTGTGGGTTTTGCCCAGTCTCAGCCTTGCCATCGGGGCAAGGTCAAGTTCCGCGGAAAACGGCCGGGCTGGAAATCCGCGCGCGGCTCGGCCAAGCTGCGCCTTTGACGATTTTGGCAAGCAGGAGATTTTTCATGATCAGGGCAGCATTGAGCCTCGTCGGATTGCTGGGCGCACTGGCCGTCGTGCCACCGGCCAGCGCCGAGGGCAATTCGGACTACAGCGTGCTGATCATTTCCCGGGAACGCCTGGAGGTGGCCACCAGCTGCGAGATCGGCATCTACCTCAATGACCAGCTGTCCGGCCGCCTGTTCCAGGAACAGGCGACCTCGTTCAACCTGCCGCCGGGCCCCGTCGATGTGCGCCTGCGCCTGTTGCCCGGGCAGGTACCCGGCTGCGCCCCCGGCGTCGAGGACCAGCGCAGCACGCGGCTGACCCTGCAGGCGGGCCAGATCAACAAATACCGGATCGCCATGGGGCACAATGGCCTGGTGCTCAAGAGAGCCGGCCTGGGCTATTGACCTTGCCAGCATGGCAAGGTTGATGCTGGAGGCCTGTCCACGGAGGAGAGAGCCATGCCCGCATCCACCACCTTCGACCTGCCGATCGGCGGCATGACCTGCGCCAGCTGCGCAGGTCGGGTCGAACGCGCCCTGCGCAAGGTCACCGGTACCGAACACGTCAGCGTCAACCTCGCCACCGAGCAGGCCCGGGTCCAGGCCCCGGCCGACAGCCTGCCAGCGCTGGTCGACGCGGTGCGCGACGCCGGCTACAGAGTCCCCACCCGCACCCTCGAACTGCAGATCGGCGGCATGACCTGCGCCAGCTGCGCCGGCCGGGTCGAGCGCGCCCTCGGCAAACTGCCAGGGGTCGAGCAGGTCAGCGTCAACCTGGCCAGCGAACGCGCCCACCTCGAGGTGCTCGAGGGCGTCGACGACGGCGCGCTGATCGCTGCGGTCGAGAAGGCCGGTTACAGCGCCACCCTGCCGCTTGCCAGCCACGATGACCAGGCACAGGCCCGACGCCGCTTGCGCAACGAACGCCTGGCGGTCGCCGCCGCCCTGCTGCTGGCACTGCCACTGGTGCTGCCAATGCTGGTGCAACCGTTCGGCCTGCACTGGATGCTGCCGGCATGGGCGCAGTTCCTGCTGGCCACCCCGGTGCAGTTCATCCTTGGCGCGCGCTTCTACGTCGCCGCCTGGAAGGCCGTGCGCGCCGGCGCCGGCAACATGGACCTGCTGGTCGCCCTGGGCACCAGCGCCGGCTACGGCCTGAGCCTGTACCAATGGGCCAATGCGCACAGCGGCATGGAGCCGCACCTGTACTTCGAAGCCTCGGCGGTGGTGATCGCCCTGGTGCTGCTGGGCAAGTACCTGGAAAGCCGCGCCAAGCGCCAGACCGCCAGCGCCATCCGGGCACTGGAAGCCCTGCGTCCGGAACGCGCCGTGCGGGTTATCGACGGGCGCGAGGAAGACGTCGCCATCAGCCAGCTGCGCCTCGACGATGTGGTGCTGGTCAAGCCCGGCGAACGCTTCCCGGTCGATGGCCAGGTGCTCGAAGGCAGCAGCCACGCCGACGAAGCCCTGATCAGCGGTGAAAGCCTGCCGGTGCCCAAGCAGCCCGGCGACGCGGTGACCGGTGGCGCCATCAACGGCGAAGGCCGTTTGCTGGTGAAGACCCTGGCGCTGGGCACCGAGACCGTGCTCGCCCGCATCATCCGCCTGGTCGAGGACGCCCAGGCGGCCAAGGCGCCGATCCAGAAGTTGGTCGACCGGGTCAGCCAGGTGTTCGTCCCCGCGGTGCTGGTACTGGCCCTGGTCACCCTGGTCGGCTGGTGGCTGGCCGGCGCACCGCTGGAAACCGCGCTGATCAACGCCGTCGCCGTGCTGGTGATCGCCTGCCCCTGCGCCCTGGGCTTGGCCACGCCCGCCGCGATCATGGCCGGCACCGGCGTCGCCGCCCGCCACGGCATCCTGATCAAGGACGCCGAAGCACTGGAGCGCGCCCATGCGGTCAACCGCGTGGTGTTCGACAAGACCGGCACCCTCACCTCCGGCAGCCCGCGCATCGTCCACCAGCAGGCCAGCAGCGGCGATGACAACGAACTGCTGCGCCTGGCCGGCGCCCTGCAACGCGGCAGCGAGCACCCCTTGGCCAAGGCGGTGTTCGACGCCTGCGCCGAACGCGATCTTGACGTACCGCAAGTGGCCGACAGCCAGTCCCTCACCGGCCGTGGCATCGCCGGCCAGGTGGATGGCCGCGAGCTGGCCCTGGGCAACCGCCGCCTGCTCGACGAGAGCCAACTGCTGCCGGGCGAACTGGCAGCCAGCGCCCAGGCCTGGGAGGCCGAAGGACGCACCTTGTCCTGGCTGATCGAGCGCGGCAGCCAGCCTCGCGTGCTAGGCCTGTTCGCCTTTGGCGACAGCCTCAAGCCCGGCGCCGGCCAGGCCATCGCCGCCTTGCATGCGCGCCACATCAGCAGCCACCTGCTGACCGGCGACAACCGCGGCAGCGCCAAGGTGGTGGCCGAGGCCCTCGGCATCGACGACGTGCACGCCGAGGTGCTGCCGGCGGACAAGGCCGCCACGGTGGCCGCGCTCAAGCAACAGGGCGTGGTGGCCATGGTCGGCGACGGCATCAACGATGCCCCGGCGCTGGCGGCCGCCGACATCGGCATCGCCATGGGCGGTGGCACCGACGTGGCCATGCAGGCGGCCGGCATCACCCTGATGCGCGGCGACCCGCGCCTGGTACCTGCCGCCCTGGAGATCAGCCGCAAGACCTACGCGAAGATCCGCCAGAACCTGTTCTGGGCATTCATCTACAACCTGATCGGCATCCCCCTGGCCGCGCTGGGCTACCTCAATCCGGTGCTGGCCGGCGCCGCCATGGCGCTGTCCAGCGTCAGCGTGGTGAGCAATGCCCTGTGGCTGAAGACCTGGAAACCCACCGCCATCGACCAGGAGGCCCCATGAACATCGGCCAGGCCGCCCGCCGCAGCGGGCTCAGCGCCAAGATGATCCGCTACTACGAGTCCATCGGCCTGCTGCGCCCCGCCACGCGCAGCGAAAGCGGCTACCGGCTGTACCAGCAGGAGGACCTGCACAGCCTGGCGTTCATCAAGCGCTCGCGGGACCTGGGCTTTTCCCTGGAGGAAGTCGCCAGGCTGCTGACCCTGTGGCAGGACCGCCAGCGTGCCAGCGCCGACGTGAAGGCCCTGGCCATGCAGCATATCGAGGCGCTGAACAAGCGCATCGAGGAGCTGGTGAGCCTGCGCGACACCCTTGGCGAGCTGGTGGCCCACTGCCAGGGCGATGACCGGCCGGATTGTCCGATCCTCAAGGACCTGGCCAATGGCAGCGGGTGCTGTCACTGACGGCGGCCACTCATGAAGAAACACGCAACCCATTGATTTAGCTTGACCCTGTGGGAGCGGGTTTACCCGCGAAGAAAGCAACGCGGTGTATGGCACCGGCTCCGCCGGTGTTCGCGGGTAAACCCGCTCCCACAGGTTATGCACCTCTCTCTCGGGTGTTGTTCCCTGCACCACAGCGCAGGGCAGTCTCCTACAGGCGCAGCTCCCCCGGGGTCGCGCCGAACAGCTGGCGGAATGCGGCGATATAGGCCGAGGTCGAGTCATACCCGCAGCCCAGCGCGGCCTGGGTGACGCTCTCCCCGGCCTCCAGCAGCGCCAGCGACGACAGCAGGCGCATGCGCTGGCGCCAGTTGCGAAAGCTCAGGCCTGTCTCGCGCTGGAACAGGCGCATCAGGGTCTTTTCCGATACCCCGAGTTGCACCGCCCACTGCTGCAGGGTCTGGGGCTGGTCGGGGGCGGCGATCAAGCCGTTGCACAACGCCAGCAGGCCCGGGTGGCGCGGCAGCGGCAGCGAGAAGCCCACCTGCGGCAGGGTGTGCAACTGGTCCAGCAACACAGCCACCAGCCGCGCCTCGGCACTGTCGCCTTCCGGGTAGTTCACCGCGAAGGTGCAGAACTGCTTGATCAGCTCCCGCGCCAGCGGCGTGACCTCCAGTACCCGGCATTCGCCCGGCGCCCAGGGGCAGGCGTCGCGGCGCACGTACAGGCTGCGCATCTCGGCCTGCATCGAGGTCAGCACTTCATGTTCGGTGCCGGCGGGGATCCACACGCCCCACTGTGGCGGGGCGAAGTAGCTGCCATCGCTGGTGTAGACGCCAAGCACGCCGCTGATGGCGTAGGAAAACTGCACCCAGTCGTGCTGGTGACGAGTAGTCCAGGACCCGGCGCCCAGGCTCTCGGCACGGGCGTAGAGCGGTCTGGGCAGGTGGTCCAGGGCGGGGATGGGACGTGGTCCGGTGATCGACATGTTGAGGCCTGGTGTCTCGGGTCGGACAAGGGTACCAGCCAACTGATGGAACAACACAAGACGCAAGGATTTAATCGGAACGGCGTGGGAGCGGGCTTGCCCCGCGATCCGTATCGCGGGGCAAGCCCGCTCCCACGCTGGTGATGCTTGCCGGTGCGAAAGCGAAGCCAGCTTATTTCCGAGACAGGGCACTAGCGCTCGACGATCGCCGTCACTCCCTGCCCGCCCGCCGCGCAGATCGAGATCAGCCCACGTCCCTTGCCACGCTCGCCCAGCAGCTTGGCCATGTTCGCCAGTATCCGCCCTCCCGTCGCCGCGAACGGATGCCCGGCGGCCAGCGAGCTGCCCTTCACGTTCAGCCTGGCGCGATCGATCGCCCCCAGCGGCCCGTCGAGCCCCAGGCGCGTGCGGCAGTAGTCGGCATCCTCCCAGGCCTTGAGGGTGCACAGCACCTGCGCGGCGAAGGCTTCGTGGATCTCGTAGAAGTCGAAATCCTGCAAGGTCAGGCCATTGCGCGCCAGCAGCCGCGGCACCGCGTACACCGGTGCCATCAGCAGGCCTTCCTGGCCGTGGACGAAATCGACCGCCGCTGCCTCGCCGTCTACCAGGTAGGCCTGCACCTTCAAGCCCTGCGCCTCGGCCCAGGCCTCGCTGCCGAGCAACACCAGCGAGGCGCCATCGGTCAGCGGCGTGGAATTGCCCGGTGTCAGCGTGCCCAGACCACTGCGCTCGAACACCGGCTTGAGCTTGGCCAACTGCTCCAGGGTCAGGTCGGCGCGCAGGTTGTTGTCCCGGGTCAGGCCGAGGTAGGGCGTGAGCAGGTCGTCGTGCCAGCCCTCGCGGTAGGACGCCGCCAGGTGCTGGTGGCTGAGCAGGGCCAGTTCATCCTGCTCCTCACGGCCGATCTGCCAGGTCTGCGCCATGCGTTCGCAGTGCTCGCCCATCGAAAGCCCCGTGCGGGGCTCGCCATTGCGCGGCAACTCGGGCTTGAGCAGGCCCGGGCGCAGTTTCAAAAAGGGCTTGAGACGTTCGCCGAGGCTCTTGCCGCGGTTGGCCTGCAGCAGGATCTGCCGCAGCCCTTCGCTCACCGCGATGGGCGCGTCCGAGGTGGTGTCGACACCCCCGGCGATGCCGCTGTCGATCTGCCCCAGGGCGATCTTGTTGGCCACCAGCAACGCCGCTTCCAGGCCGGTGCCGCAGGCCTGCTGGATGTCGTAGGCCGGTGTCTGCGGCGACAGCCTCGAGCCCAGCACGCACTCGCGGGTCAGGTTCATGTCACGCGAATGCTTGAGCACCGCGCCGGCCGCCACTTCGCCCAGGCGCAGGCCGTGCAGCCGGTAACGCTCCACCAGGCCCTCGAGGGCGGCCGTGAGCATCGCCTGGTTGCTGGCCTTGGCGTAGGCGCCGTTGGAGCGGGCGAAGGGAATCCGGTTGCCCCCCAGGATCGCGACCCGGCGAATTGACTGCATGCCTGTATTCCTCCTGAAACAATTTGATCCTTAAGCCTAGGTTCTTTTCGCGCATTCGAACGACCCTGCCACAAACTTGGTCCACACTTGCATGCTTGCCTTCAGGGAGAACCGTACATGAGCGACCGCTATCTGGGCTTTGCCAACTCCACCCTCGGACGAAAACTGGTCGATGCCCTCGGCCTGCCCCGCCCGGTGCCGCTGGAACGCTGGCAGGCCGGGCGCCTGCGCCCCATCGAGGGCGCACTGGTGCTGGGCGGCGGGCTGCTGGCAGACCAGGTAGCGGCGATCGCTCCGCGCCTGACTGCCGACTGCTATGGGTTCGGCAGCGAAGCGCTCGAAGTCCCTGCCTGGGTCGCGGGCCTGGGGCCGAAGCTCAAGGCGGTGGTGTTCGATGCCAGTCACCTGTCCGACAGCGATGACCTCAAGCAGTTGCGCGAATTTTTCCAACCCCTGCTGCGCAGCCTGGCCTCCAGCGCCCACGTGGTGATCCTTGGGCGTGCGCCAGAAGCCATGGCCGATGCGCAGGCCAGCGTCGCCCAGCGCGCCCTCGAAGGCTTCAGCCGCTCGCTGGCCAAGGAACTGCGCAATGGCGCCACGGCCAACCTGCTGTATGTCGCCGAAGGCGCCGAAAGCCAGCTCGAGGGCGCGCTGCGCTTCTTCCTTTCGCCCAAGAGCGCATTCGTTTCCGGCCAGGTCCTGCGCCTGGCGCCCTGCGCCGCCCAGGTGCAAGACTGGACCCGACCGCTGGCCGGTCGCCACGCCCTGGTCACCGGCGCCGCCCGGGGTATCGGTGCGGCGATTGCCGAGACCCTGGCCCGGGACGGCGCCGAGGTGACGCTGCTCGATGTGCCCCAGGCCCAGCGCGACCTTGACGCCCTCGCCGCGCGCCTGGGTGGCCGTGTCCTGGCGCTGGACATCTGCGCCGCCGATGCCGCCGCGCAGTTGCTCGAAGCCCTGCCCCAGGGCCTGGATATCGTCGTGCACAACGCCGGCATCACCCGCGACAAGACCCTCGCCAACATGACCCCGGAGTACTGGGACGCGGTGCTGGCCGTCAACCTCAAGGCGCCCCAGGTGCTGACCGAGGCGCTGTTCGAGGGCGGCAAGCTGCACGCTGATGCGCGCATCACCCTGCTCGCCTCGGTCAGCGGCATCGCCGGCAACCGTGGCCAGTCCAACTATGCGGCCAGCAAGGCCGGGCTGATCGGCTTCGCCCAGGCCTGGGCGCCACGCCTGGCCGAACAGGGCGCCAGCATCAACGCCGTGGCGCCGGGCTTCATCGAGACGCACATGACCGCGGCCATGCCCATGGGCCTGCGCGAGGCCGGCCGGCGCCTGAGCTCGCTGGGCCAGGGCGGCTTGCCGCAGGACGTCGCCGAAGCCATCGCCTGGCTCAGCCAGCCAGGCTCGGGCGCGGTCAATGGCCAGGCCCTGCGGGTCTGCGGCCAGGCCTTGATGGGAGCCTGACCATGACCCGACCCTGGCACGACCTGCACAGCCCCGACTCACGACCGAGCCTATACCTGCGCGCCCTCGGCAAACGCAAGATCCGTGGCAGCCAGCTGCCGGAGCAGGGCCTGCGCTGCTATCTGCGGGTCGATCCCGCCAACCTGGCGGCCTACCGCCGGCTCTGCCACTTCGCCGACGACGGCCGCCTGCCGGGTACCTACCCGCACATCATGGCCTTCAGTTTGCAACTGCAGCTGCTCACCGCCGAGGATTTTCCCTATCCGCTGCTGGGGCTGGTGCACCTGCACAACAGCCTGCAGGTGCTGCGCCCCCTGGGCGGCATCGACGGGCTGCGCTTCGCGGTGTATGCCGACAACCTGCAGCCCCATGAAAAGGGCGGCACCTTCGACCTGGTGACCGAGGCCGAGGATGGCCTTGGCCTGCTCTGGCGCGAGACCAGCCGCATGCTGGTGCGCGGCCTCAAGCTCGAGGCACCGGTGGCGGATCTGGCCGAGACAACGCCCGTCGCGTTGCCCGAGGCCACCCGCTGGTATGCCGACGGCGATATCGGCCGGCGCTACGCCAGGGTCTGCGGCGACTACAACCCGATCCACCTGAGCAGCCTCACGGCACGCCTGTTCGGCTTCCCCAGGGCCATCGCCCATGGCATGTGGAGCAAGGCCATGGCGCTGGCGGCCTTGCAGGGGCACCTGCCCAAGGCCGGGTATGCCTTTTCGGTGGACTTCCACAAACCGGTGCGCCTGCCTTCGGAGGTGATACTGAGCGCCAGCGAGGCGGGGCCAAGCGGCGAGCTGCGCCTGGATGGCCACGGCGGGCTGCTGCACATGCTCGGCAGGTGGCGCACGCTCTGATCGGGCTTGCTTTGCAAGGCACCTCGCCGGAAGCTATGCGCCACGAGGAGACCCCGATGAACCTGCAAGAACTGACCGAACGCCTGCACCGCATCCGCGACACCAACGACTGGCGGGTGTTCCACAGCCCGAAGAACCTGGCCATGGCCGCCAGCGTCGAAATGGCTGAACTGGTAGAGATCTTCCAGTGGCTGAGCGAGGATCAGTCCCGCCAGCTGCCCGCCGACAAACTCGCCCATGCCGGTCAGGAAGTGGGCGATATCGTCCTTTACCTGTTGCTGCTGTGCAGCGAACTGGGCCTGGACATGGACGAGGTGGTGCGGGCCAAGCTCGCCGACAGCGAGAGGCGCTTCGGCAAATGAACGACCGTCACTTCGATGAACTGGCCAGCCGCTTCGCCGAGAAGATCTATGGCGGCGCCAAGGGCGCCATCCGCCTGGCGGTGCTCCAGGCTGACCTGGCTGAAGCCCTGCCCGACCGTCCGCTGCGGGTGCTCGACATCGGCGCGGGCCTCGGCCACATGGCCCTGTGGCTGGCCCAGCGCGGCCACCAGGTAACCCTTGCCGAACCCGCGGCGCCGATGCTCGACGGTGCCCGCGCGCGCTTCGCCGAGGCCGGCCAACAGGCGACCTTCATCCAGGCGCCCTGGCAGGACCTGCTCGGCCAGCTCACCGAGCCGTACGACCTGGTGCTGTGCCACGCCGTGCTCGAATGGCTGGCCGAGCCCGAGAGCATCCTGCCGGTCCTGCATCAACTGACCGCGCCGGGTGGCTGGTTGTCGCTGGCCTTCTACAACCGCGACGCGCTGGTCTACCGCAACCTGCTCAAGGGGCATTTCCGCAAGCTGCGGCACAATCGCCTGGCCGGTGAAAAGCAGAGTCTCACGCCACAGAAACCACTTGATCCGCGCGAGCTCAAGGCGCAACTTGAAGCTCTGTGGAAGGTCGAAAGCGAGAGCGGTGTACGGGTATTCCACGACTACATGCCCAAGGAGTTCCAGGACAAGGCCGAGCTGCTCGATCTGCTGGAGATGGAACTGGCGCACCGCCGCCATCCCAGCTTCGCCGGCCTGGGCCGCTACCTGCACTGGATGTGCCGCCCCCACTGACCCGCTTGCCAGGAGGATCCATGCCGTATCGTCTGCTCTGCCTGGCCTTGCTCCCCCTCGCCCTGGCCGCCTGCCAGGGCAGCAACCCCTATGTCGCCAGCGGCAAGCCGCTGCCACCAGCGCCGCACCAGGCCGCCAGGACCTTCGATGCCAGCGCCTATCCCGCGCCGGTACGCGATTACGGCCGTTATCGCAGCTGGAGCTGGCGCAACAACCAGCCACCCGGAGGCCTGGTCAACGCGACGCCGGGCCAGCTGGCCGACGCGGTGAGCGGCGCCCTCGACCAGCACGGCCTGCGCCCGGCCCACAATGCCCCCGCCGACCTGCTGGTCAGCGCCGACGTACGCCTGGAACGGCGCCTGCGCCAGGTGCGCGACTACGACTACGATCCCTACTACGGCCCCTACCCCTACGGTAGCGTCGGCTACGGTGGCTACCGCAACGGCTATGGCGGCTACGCCAGCGTGCCGATCGTGCGCACCTACGAAGTCGAAGTGATGGTGGTGCGCATCGACCTGTTCGATGCCCGCAACGGCCAGCCGGTGTGGAGCGCCAGCGCCGAAAGCGGCAGCGACAAGGACTCGCCGCGTGAACGCGAAAGCGCCCTGCGCGAGTCGGTGAGCAAGGCGATGAGCGGCTATCCTCCCAGCTAACCTCCCACGGAGAACCATCATGTTGCGCCGTCTCGTTCTACTGTCCTTCGCCCTGCTGCTGGCCGCCTGTTCGAGCAACAACGTGCAGCACGACTTCGATGCCAGCCGCGACTTCGCCGCCTACCGCAGCTGGGCCTGGCAGGAGCCGGGCCTGCAGTATCGCCCGGACGATCCGCGGATCAAGAGCGACCTGACCGAGCAACGCATTCGCCAGGCGGTCGCCGGCCAGCTCGACCAGCGCGGCCTGCGCCCGATCCAGGGCAATGCCCGGGCGGATGTGAAGGTGCGCGCCTACCTGATCGTCGAGGACCGCCAGCAGCAGATCACCACCAACTACGGCGGGGCCTGGGGTGGCTACTGGGGCGGTTACTGGGGCGGACCGATGTACAACGAGATGCGCAGCGTCGACTACAAGGTGGCGACCATCCAGGTCGACCTGTTCGACGGCCGTGACGGCAAACTGGTATGGCGCGGCAGCGCCGAGCAGATCATGAACAACTACCCGCCCAGCCCGCAGGAGCGCAACGCGGCGATCCAGAAGACCGTGACCCAGGTGTTGAGCAACTACCCGCCGCATTGAACCTTGTGCTGTCGCGTGGAGGACAGCGTTGCAAGCACCACCAGCGTGGGAGCGGGCTTGCCCCGCGATCACCGGCAAAGCCGGTGCCATGCACCACATCGCGGGGCAAGCCCGCTCCCACGCGGCTCCAGCCAAATCAAAGAATTTCGGTATGTTCCATAAGGGCGTAACAGCAGACAAGGCAACTTGCCATCACCTTGACTACACTCCTTGCACCGCCGCCGTGCTGCCGGGCCACAGGCCGGCAAAGGAGTGCCCGTGGTTCCCCGTTCCGCTGTGCGCCAACGCGGCGCGATCGGCCTGATGGCCGCGCTGACCATGGGCCTGGCCCTGGTGTTCATGCTCCTGACCGTCGACAGCGGCCGTCTCTACCTCGAACAACGCAAGCTGCAGCGCATCGCCGACATGGCCGCCCTGGAAGCCGCCGAGCACGGCGGCGTCTGCAGCGGCAGCGGCCCGCAGGCCTCCGCCCTGGCCCGCACCGCAGCCACCCGCAACGGCCACTCGCCCCTCAATCCACTGATCGCCAGCTGCGGCTACCTGCGCACTGGCATCGACAACCTGCGCACCTTCAACGCCGATAACGCGCGCAACGAGGCGATCAAGGTCGAAGTCAGCAACGTGGTGGTCACCAGCGTCGCCGGCGGGGTGTACGCGCTGGTCCAGGGCGGCGCCATCGCCCGCACCACCACCCTGCGCGCCAGCGCGGTGGCCGGCAGCCCCGGGACGCCCCAGGCGCGGCTGAGCATCCGCACCACCCTGGCCACCGTCAACTCGACCCAGGGTTCGGTGCTCAACGCCCTGCTCAAGGCCCTGGGCGGCTCGGCGCAGCTCGATGTGCTGGGCTGGCAGGGCATCGCCAACACCCAGCTCGACCTGTTGAAGTACCTCGACCAGCTGGCCGTGGACCTGCACCTGGATATCGGCGACTACCAGCAACTGCTCAATGCCGACACCAGCGCCACCGTGCTGCTGCAGGCCGCGGTCAAGGTGCTGCAGCAAAGCGGCGCCGCCGTCGATGTGATAACCAACCTGGGCAAGCTGGCGGCGGACCTGCCGGTGGGCGGCCTGCAACTGGGCGAGCTGCTCGACCTGCAGAACGGCACGGCCCAGGCCGGTCTTGACGCCAGCATCCAGCTGCTGCAACTGGTGCAAGGGGTGATCCAGCTGGCGGCCAGCGAGCACGCGGTCAACGCCGACCTGCCGATCAATGTGCTCGGGCTGGTCAATGGCCGCGTGCAACTGCGGGTGATCGAGCCCCCGCAGATCTCGGCGGTGGGCGACCCGCGCACGGACGAGCTGCGCATTCATACCGCCCAGATCCGCGCGTTGGTGTCACTCGACCTGCCCCTGCTGAGCGGCATCGCCGGGCTGCTCAACGCCGTGCTGGACCTGGCCGCGCCACTGACCAATGTGCTCAACAACCTGCTCAGCCTGAACCTGCTGGGCACCGTGCAGTCGCTGACCTGCGCCCTGGGCATTCCGTGCAAGGTCAGCGACATCAAGCTGCTGGACGGCCAGGTGCATATCGATATCGGCATCGAAGTGGCCGAAGGCAGCAGCCGCCTGCGCCCGGCACCACCCGACAACTACACCTGCACCCCGAAAAGCCTGACCACCCTCACCCAGCGCTCGGCGGCGAAGATCGCCATCGGCAGGTTCGATTCCCCGGCGGACTTCCTCAGCAACGGCACCACCGTGGTCAAGGCCCTGCCGGTCATCGATATCGGCACCAATGTCTGCAGCCGCCTGCTGATCCTGCCGCCGTCCTGCGGCACACGGGTGCCCTATGCCGGCGGTGGCATAGGCCTGCGGGTGGACAGCAAGCTGCTGGGCAATGGCCCGGTCGAAAAGACACTGCTGTTCAGCGGCGCCCACGCCCCGACCGAAATCGGCCAGGAACCTGCCTACCAACCCATGGACAGCGACCAGGCCCAGGTGGTGGCGAGCCTGTCCGACACCCTGGCGGGCATCCACCTGGAAGCCTACAAACCCACCGGCAATGGCGGCCTCGGCCAGGTGCTGGTGCTCACCGCCGGACTGCTGGACGGGGTGAAGAACATCCTCGAACCGGTCATCAAGAACCTGCTCGGCCCCCTGCTCGATCCCCTGGTCAACGGCTTGCTCAAGGTGCTCGGCATCGACCTGCTCGACGCCCAGGTCGGCACCAACCTCAGTTGCGCCAGCGGCCACGCTCAACTGGTGCTGTGAAGGGGCAGCTCGACCCGCAAGCACGCGCCGTCGGCGCCGTTGTCCACGCTCAGGCGGCCTCCCATCTGGCTGACGATGCCATGGCTGACCGACAGGCCCAGCCCGGTGCCGACCCCGGCCGGCTTGGTGGTGAAGAAGGGTTCGAAGATCCGCTCGTGCAACTGCGGATCGATCCCGCCGGCGTTGTCCTCCACCAGCAGCCATAAGCATCCGCCATGCAGCGCCTGGCGTACCCGGATCCACGGCTGTGCCACCTGCTTTTCCAGCAAGGCGTCACGTGCGTTGACCATCAGGTTGATCAGCACCTGTTCCAGCTGGTCCTGGTGCCCGAGCACCTGCGCCAAGGCCTCCGGCGGTTCCAGGCGCAGCGTCACGCCCTTGCCGCGCAGGCCTTCCTCGAGCAACGCCCCGGCGCCTTCCACCGCGGCCCAGGCGGCGAAGCACTCGCGCTCGACCGCCGAGCGCCGGCCATACACCCGCATATGGTCGACCAGTCGGGCGGCGCGCTCGACCTGGGCCTCGATACGGCGCAGCTTGTCCTGCAGGTAGGCCTGATCGGCGGCGCCGTTCTCCAGGCGCTTGAGGGTGTTGGCCACCGCCATGCGCATCACGTTGAGCGGCTGGTTGATCTCGTGCAGCAGGCCGGTGGCCAGCTCGCCGAGGGTCGCCATCTTCGCGCCCTGCAGCAATTGCTGCTGGCTGCGCCGCACCTCGGTGTTGTCGCGCCCCACGGCCTGGACCTCCAGCAGGTTGCCGTCGGCGTCGAACAAGCCACGGTCGGCCCAGACCCACCAGGCGTGCTCGCGGCCGGGCAGTTGCAGGCAGATCTCCGCGCTGCTCACCGGCTGCTCCGGGGTCAGCGCCCGCAGGCGCAGGAGAAAGGCCTCGCGCTGGCCGGCAGACAGCCACTGCCCCAGGTCCGCACCCTGCAACTGCTCAGGCGTGCAGCCCAGGTAATCGCCCAAGGGTCGGTTGCCGAACAATACGGTCAGGTCCGGGCGATAGCGGCAGATCATCGCCGGCGAGTCCTCCACCAGTACGCGGTAGCGCTCCTCGCTCTGGCGCATGCGCTCGGCGGCCTCGGTGGCTTCGCTGACGTCCAGCCACAGGCCGACCACCTCCAGCGGCTGGCCGAGGTCGTCACGCAACAGGCGGGCCTCGTCGAGCATCCAGTGATAACCACCAAGGTGATCGCGCAGGCGATAGCGGCAACGCACCTGGCCATCACGCAACAGGCTGCGGGTGCGCTCCAGCCACAGCGGGCGGTCGTCCGGATGCACCGCCAGGCCCGGCTGGCGCGCCTGCTCGCTGTCGGCCGCCCAACCCAGCAACGGCGCCAGGCTGGCGCTGTAGAAGTCGCTGTGCAGTGCGCCTTCGGCATAGCGCTGCACGTAGATCACCGCGGGTGAGCGGGCGATGAGGTTCTCCAGGCGCGCACGGGCCGCGCCGGCCTGCTGCTCCTGGGCCTTGAGGGCGCTGATATCGAGCAGGAAGCCGCGCAACTGGTCGCCCCGGCCCTGACCGGCCCAATGGAACCAGCGCGGCGGCGCCAGGGGATCGGGGTCCGGCAAACGCACGCTGAGGCTCAGCGCTTGCCCGTCACGGGCCTGGTCCAGGGCCAGTTGCGCCGGCTCGCGGTCCGCCGGGTGCAGGCGGGCGAGCCATTGGTCAAGGCTGATCCGGTTCGCCAGCCCGAGGGTCGCGGCCAGGGCCGGGTCCAGCTGCAGCTCGCCGTGCGCCGGCCATTCCCACCAACCTGCGCCCAGCTGGCGCTGCAGATCATCAAGGTGATGGGCCTGATGCTGCAGTTGCTGGCGGCGATGGCGCACCAGCAGTGGCTCGGTCAAGGTCCGCACCAGCGCCAGGGCCATGTCGACCGGGGGCGCCTGCCGCGCCCCGGCGCACAGCACCCAGGCCTCGGCCTCCAGGCCCTGGCGGTAGGGCACCAGGAACAGCGAAGTACCACCGCACAGGGCGAGCAGTTCGGGGTCGTCATCAACATCGATCAGGGTATGGGCCGGCCAGCGGTCCAGGCGCTCGCGCAGCCTGCGATCGTCGGGCCAGGGCCAGGTCTCGTCGCTGCTGGCGTAGTCGCGCCAGCCACCCGGCTCGCGCAGCATCAGCCGCAGCGCGGCCGCCTGCCAGTGCTCGGCCAGGCTGTGCAGCTGTTCGCGGGTCGTCTGCAGCAGGCGCTCGCTGCCGCATTCGCGCAGGGCGTGGCCGATCTCGCTGATCAAGGGGCGCTGACGGTCCCAGCGCTGTTCGCGCAACAGGTCGCCGATATCGAACAGCTGCAGCATCCAGCCCTGGTCATGGCGCTGCAGCCAGCCACGGGTGTGCAACGCATGGCCCATGACGGTGTGAAAGTCCAGGTCCAGGGGCTGGCCCTGCCAGTCGGCGGGCTGCCCTTCGAGCACCAGCCAGCTGTGGCGTTCCAGATAGTCGTGCACCTGCGCGCCTGCCTGGCCGGGCAGCGCCAGCAGGCTGCGCAGCGGGCCGGCCAGGCGCAGCACCCGCGCCTGATCGTCGAGCCACAGTTGCAGGCCAATGGCCGGCGTTACCTCGGGCGTCTGGGACGGGGCAGGCGCGGCAAACCAGCGATCGAACAGGCTACCACTCACAGTTGCAGGCTCGCCTGGGCCTGCAGCCGCGCGGGCAGCTTCGGTACGTCACCGACCACCGGCAGCACCAGGGTCGGCAGCACCCGCGTCAGGCGCGAGCGCGGGTAGTCGATCACCACCGTGAGCACCTTGTCCACACCGACCGTGACCCGGGTGTCGGTGAGCACGTTGAACCCCAACGCGTTGGGCATCCACGCCAATTGCTGGCCGATCACCTGGCGGGCCAGCCCCTGCACGTCCAGCTCAAAGGTCTGGCTGGTCGGGTCCACGGCCACGCAGCGGCGCACCGCCTCGCTGCTGGCCTGGTTGAACGACTGCAGCATCAGCATCGGCAGGGCGTAGCTGACCAACCCGTAGAACACCGCGAAAAACACCATGAATACCGCGACAAACTCGATGGCTGCCGCGCCTTTTTGCCGTCCCGCCGGGCTTGCTTTCATGATCGCGTCTACCCTGACTGTGAGACCTGTCTGAAAGCATAGAACCGTTCAACGAATAGGGATGGCAATTTGCCAATGCAAAGCATTGTTCTCCTGATGTGGCTTGCCTTGTGCACCGAACAAGATGTCCGTGAACGGCAAATCTCCAACGCCCTTACCCTCGGGGTCGCGGCGTGCGCCCTGGCCTGGCTGTTCGCCACCGGACGCAGCTGGATTGGCGCCGACGCCAGCGAGGCCGGCTGGGCCCTGGCCATCGTCATGCTGCTCACCCTGCCCGGCTACATGCTCGGCCGCTTCGGCGCCGGCGACGTCAAGCTGATGGGCGCCCTGGCCCTGGCCACCAGCCCGCAGTACGTGCTCGGCACCTTCATCGGCGCCGGGGTCACCGTGCTGGCCTGGATGTTCGGCCGGCGACGCCTGTGGACCCTGCTCAATCCCAAGGTGAAAAAGCGCCTGCAGGCGCTGGCCGAACAGGTCGGCGACAAGCAGCCCTTTGCCCCCTACGTGCTGGCCGGCTTCCTGCTGACGGCCGTCTGGATCCAATAACCGACCGGTGGGCCGCTTCGACGGGCAAGGCGCATGTACATAATTGCAAAGTGCGACTACTTTTCTACCTGCCAGAGCGTCTGGCCCGGGAGCAGAGCCGATACAACAGGGAGTTGATCGTGAATAAATCTGTCAGTGAGGTGAAAGTGCTGGTGGTCGACGACCAGCCAGTGATCGTCGAAGAGTTGTGCGAGTTTCTCGAAAGCGAGGGCTACCGTTGCGTCCCCGCCCATTCCACTGGCCAGGCCATCGACTGCTTCAAAGCCGACGAGACCATCGGTTTGATCCTGTGCGACCTGCACATGCCCGAGCGCGATGGCATCGAGCTGGTTCGCACCCTCAAGCAGATCGCCGGGCCGCAGCGTATGTTCGAGGCGATCATGCTGACCGGCCGCGCCGACAAGCAGGACGTGATTCGCGCCCTGCGCGAGGGCTTCGCCGACTACTACCAGAAACCCATGGACCTCGACGAACTGCTTGAAGGGGTGCGCCGCCAGGAAGCGGCGCTGCTCGAACGGCGCCGCAACTTCCGTGAGCTGGGCAGCCTCAACCAGCGCCTGCAGGAGCTGGCCGAGTCCATCGACGACCTCTACCAGGACCTGGAAAAAGCCCGTGGCCAGGGCACCCACCGCCGCGCCAGCGATGCCGAGGACGGCGAGGCGGAGCTGCCTGCCGCCTTCGAGAAGCTGTCACCGCGCCAGCTTGAGGTGGCCCGGCTGGTGAGCAAGGGCAAGACCAACTACCAGATCGCCTGCGAACTGGGCATCACCGAGAACACGGTGAAGCTCTATGTGTCGCAGGTGCTGCGCCTGACCCACATGCACAACCGCACGCAGCTGGCGCTGGCGTTGACCCCGCGTTCGTCGCCGGTGCATCAGCGGTTTACCACGCACTGACCTTGTGAATACCGCCTCTCTGTAGGAGCGGCCTCGTGCCGCGAAAGGGCTGCGAAGCAGCCCCTGGGCTCCTGCGTTCATGCAGAGATTGCGGGGCCGCTTTGCGGCCCTTTCGCGGCACAAGGCCGCTCCTACACGCATCGTGCCAGTGTTGTGCGATATCAATTGTTCGACGAACTGATCTTGGTCCAGCGATAGAAGTCAGGAATCGCGTACTTGTAGCTGTCCAGCCAGCGCTGCATCGCCTGGTCGCGCTCCTTGTCGGTCTGTTCCTGGCGCACGCTGGAGGCCTGGCGATTGCTCGCCTGCACCTGCAGCAGGGCCTCGGTGGCGGTTTGCGGACGCGGTTGGCGCGGTGGTTCTTCGGCCTGCGCCAGCAGCGGTGTGGCCAGGCAGGCCAGGACGATCCAGGGCTTGAACATGATCACCTCCCGATCAGTTGATGGCCGCGGCCGAGGATTCGGTCGCCGCCAGCGGGCCACGCCCGTTGGACCTGATGCGCTGGGCCCGGGCCTGGGCCTCGGCGAACTGCTCGGGCTTCAGGCGCAGGCGATTGACCAGATCCTCCGCCTGGCGCCAGTTGTCCTGCACCAGCGACAGGGTCACCAGGTTCACCGCCGGCAGCGGGTTGTCGTCCTTGAGCTCGATGGCGGTGAGAAACTCGAAGCGCGCCTGTTCGTGGTTGCCCAGGTTCATCTGCACCACACCCAGGTCGTTGCGCACCTTCTCGTCGGTGGGTGCCAGGCGTGCCGCCCGCTGCAGGTTGCGCAGGGCCTGGACGTCATCACCACGGGCCGAGGCAAGCTGGCCCAGGCCGTGCTCGCCCTCGGCGGCCAGGCAGCCGCCAAGCAGGCTGCGGTAGAGCGGCTCGGCCTCGCCGCGCCCGAGCTGGCGCAGCACCTTGGCCTTGCGCAGGCGGACCTGGTCGAGGGTGTCGGGCAGCTGTTCGAGGTGGGCCAGGCCCGCGTGCGGGCGACCCTCGCTGATCATCTGGTCGGCCATGTCCAGGCTCAGTTGCTGGTCGGCGTCGGGCTTGCCGCAGGTGCCGCCACCGAGCAGACGGGCCAGGCCTTCGGGGGGCTGGCCGGCGCAACCGGTGAGCAGCAACAGGGTGCTTAGCAGCAGAATCGTTTTCATTGCATTTCCCCCTCTCCAATGCCACCTCTGTAGGAGCGGCCTTGTGCCGCGAAAGGGCGGCAAAGCAGCCCCAGCCATTTTCGCCATGGTCGAGAACCTGGGGCCGCGTTGCGGCCCTTTCGCGGCACAAGGCCGCTCCTACATTCCATGTTCATGAGCCCAAGGCCCGCGCCAGCGCGGAAAAACCTGGCCCGGCCAGGACGATCAGCAACGCCGGGAACAGGAACACCATCATCACCGCCGACATCTTCGCCGACATCTTCGACACCCGCTCCTGCAGGCCAGTCAGGCGTCGGTCGTCGAGCAGTTCCTTGAGCGCCAGCAGCGATTTCATCGACCCACTGCCCTGCACCAGCAGCTGCTGGAGAATGACGCAGGTGTCGATCAACTCGTCCACCGCCAGCAGGCGCGCGGTCTTTTCCAGCTCAGGGCCCAGGGCCAGGCCGGAATCGACCCGCTGCAGGACCAGGCGCAATTCTTCACTGATGTTCGGCACCAGGCTGCGGCCTTCATGGGCCAGCACCCGCAGGGCCTGCTCCACCGCCAACCCGGTTTCGAAGAGGATGCGCAGCAACGGGATCAGCAGGCTCACCTCCTGGGCGATCTGCCGCTGGCGCCGCGCCGCCGCCAGCACCAGCAGGCGCTTGGGCAGCAGGTAACCCGCGCCCATCGCGCAGAGCACCAGCACGCCCCAGTGCCCGCGGTTTTCCCCGGGCAGGCCATGGGCCAACAGCAGCGCCACGCTCACCGCCAGCAGCGGCAGGCCCAGCTGCACGGCGGCGAACAGTGCCCGTTGTCGGCTGCGCCGCCAGCCCAGGCGGTCGAGCAGCGTCTGGGTCTCGCCATCCAGTCGTTGCAGGCGCCGCCCCAGCGGACTGCTGCCCAACCACTGCAACCAGTCGCCGAGCCGCTCGTCACGGGCCAACCGTCCCTGCAGCCGCCGCGCCACCCGCTGACGGGCCCGCCACTGCTGCGCGGCCTGCAAGGCCAGCAGCACGAACGCGGCGAACAGGAACAGCGCGCAGAGCAACATGGCCATGCTCACAGGCTCCTCATCATGCGCCACAACACCAGGCAGCCGACGGCCTGCAGGGCAAAGGCGAACAGCAGCATCAGCTGCCCGCTGCGGTCGTGCCACATCGCCAACAGGTAGGTGGGATTGGCGAACAGGAAGTAACCCACCATGGCCAGCGGCAGCGCGCCGAGGATCCACGCGGTAATGCGAGTCTCGCCGGTCATGGCGCGCAGCTGCCGATCACCCTGCTCATGCTCACGGATCAGCTTGATCAGGTTCTCCATCAGCTCGCTGGCATTGCCGCCGTGGCGCTGGTTGATGCGCAGCCCCAGGGCGAACATGCGCAGTTCGGCCTGGCCATACAGTTCGGCGAATTCGTTGACCGCGTCCTCCAGCGGCACGCCCAACTGCACGTTGCGCCGCACCCGCAGCATCGCCGAGCGCAGCGGCTCGCGGGTGCTGTCGACGCCACCGAGCACCGCCTCGTTCAGGGTGCGACCGGCCTTGAGGCTGCGCACGCTGTAGTCGAGCAGGCCAGGCAATTGCTGGACGATCTGCTGCAGGCGCCGCCGGCAGCGCCAGGCCAGGTAGAAGTGGCCGAGCAAGGGCAGGCCGAACAACACCATCAACGCTGCCACCCAGCCCGCCAGCAGGCCGGCGAGCAGGGCCAGCGTCAGCCAGCCGAGTAGCCACGGCCGCGGGGAAAAATCGGCATGGGCCAGGCCCGCCCTTTGCAGCAGCGGGTCAAGCCAGTCGCGCCGGGCATTGGCGCTGCGCACAGCGCGGTAGGCCCGGCCCAGGCGCTCGAGGATGCGTTCCTCGCCGCGCTTGTACAGGCCCAGGCGCAACAGCAGCAGCGCCATGCCCAGGCACAGCGGCGACAGCGCCAGCAGCAGCGGGCCCATCACAGCACGCCCTCGTGGCGCAGCTTGCTCCCCGCCGGGTTCGGCGCCTCACGCAGAAAGCCATCGCCGCTGCGCCGGTCCAGGCGGAACAGGGTGTTGGTCACGTACACATCGTCGCGCACGCCGACCACTTCCAGCACCTCGCTGACGCAGCGCCGGCCATCGGCCAGGCGGGTCAGCTGGATCACCACGTCCAGCGCCGCGCAGATCATCTGCCGCAGTGTTTTCTCGGCCACCTGGCGGCCCGTCAGGCCGACCAGGGTCTCCAGGCGCAGCAGCGCGTCCTGGGCAGTGTTGGCGTGCACCGTGCTCATCGAGCCGTCATGGCCGGTGTTCATCGCGGTCATCACATCGAGCACCTCGGCGCCGCGGATCTCGCCGAGGATGATGCGGTCGGGGCGCATGCGCAGGGCGTTGCGGATCAGCTCGCTGGCCTTGATCTCGCCATGGCCCTCGGCATTTGGCGGGCGGGTCTCCAGGCGCACCACATGCGGGTGGTGCAGTTGCAGTTCGGCCACGTCCTCGATGGTCACCAGCCGCTCCTGGGGCGCGATCATCTGGCTGAGGATATTGAGCAGGGTGGTCTTGCCGGTACCGGTGCCGCCGCTGACCAGGATGTTGCAGCGCCGGCCCACGGCGCGCTCGAGGAAGTCGTAGATCGGCTGGTCGATGGCCCGGGTGGCCAGCAGGTCGGCGCTCTTGAGCATGTCCTGGCGGAACTTGCGGATCGACAGGCAAGGCCCGTCCAGGGCCACCGGCGGGATGATCGCGTTGACCCGGCTGCCGTCGGGCATGCGCGCGTCGACCATCGGCGACGACTCGTCCAGGCGCCGCCCGAGGGGCGCGAGGATGCGCTGCATCACTCGCTCGACATGGTGGGCGTCGATGAAACGCAGGTCGGTCTGTTGCAACAGCCCCGCCCGCTCGACGAACACCCGGTACGGGCCGTTGACCAGGATCTCGGTAACGCTCGGGTCGCGCAGCAGCACCTCCAGCGGCCCATAGCCGGTCAGCTCGTCGACGATCTCCTCGGCCAGGCGCTCCATCTCGTAGCGCGACAAAGCCAGGCGCAGGCGCGCCACATAGTCGCCCACCTGTTCCAATACGAACTGCGCCAGTACCGGACGCGCGCCTTCGAGCAGGTTGCGGCCGCTGTCCTCGATGGCGTCGATGACATGCCGGTGCAGGGCGCGCTTGAGCACCTGCGGATCGCTGGCCGCATGGCGCGGCCCGCCAAAGGGTTCTTCGTTGCTCATCGGTTGCCCCATAGCCGGTTGAGCCAGCCCTGGCCTGCCGGCGCCAGGTTTTCCGAACGCTGCGCCAGGCGTTCGCCCAGGCCGCGCAGGGCCTGGGTCAGGCCTTCGCGCGGGGCCAGCTCGAACAGGCTCAGGCCCTGGTTCTTGGCGTTCAGCCTCACCTCCGGGCTGTAGGGCATGACCTTGAGCAGGGCCAGCCCGTAGCGCTTGGCCAGGGCGTCGGCATCCGGCGCCACATGGCGCAGGTAGCGGTCCACCAGCAGGCTGGCGTGCTCCAGCTTGATGCCGCGGTCGCGCCACTGTTCGAGCACATCCAGGTTGCGCCGGCAGTCGAGGATGTTCTGGTCGGTGTAGACGATCAGCTTGTCGCAATGGCTGACGATGGTGCGCAGGGCCTCGCTGTCGACCTGCCCGGTGAGGTTCACGACGATGTGCTGAAAGTGCTGGCGCAAGGCGCTGAGCAGCATGTACAGCTCGGCGGCGCTGGATTGTTCCAGGGCCTCGTCGTTGTCGGCATAGGCAAGGATGCGCAGGCCGCCCTTGTCGCGGGTGAAGGCGCTGTCGATCAGGGTCGCGTCGAGCCGGCGCAGGTGACGCAGCGCATCGCCGAAATGAAACGACGCCTCAAGGCCCAGCAGGGCCAGGCTGTCGCCCCGGGGCAAACCCAGGTCGAGCAACAGGGTCTGCTGGCCGCTGTCCTGCACCACCCGCGCCAGGTGCGTGGTGAGCAGCGCGCCGTCGGCGCCGCGCTGGGTGCCAAAGAGCACGGTCAGGCCGCCCAGGCTGGGGTTGCTGGTGACCGCCGGCAGGCGCTTGCCCAGGCGCCGCACCAGCCCCGCCACCTCGCTGGCCCGCGAGCCGTAGGCGACGAAGTCGCGGGCGCCGGCGCGCATGGCGTGCAGCACCAGCTGGTTGTCCATGCCGTCGCCGAGGGCGACGATGGCCAGCATCGGCTTGGCTTCGAGCATGCCCTCGATCAGCGCGCACTGGCCGATCAGTTGCTCGCGGTCCAGGCCGATGAACACCAGGTTGCTGAAGGTCATGTCGACCAGCGCCAGCAACTCGTCGAGGTTCGGGCTGCTGGCGCCGATCACCTGCCCCAGCGGCGCCAGCGCGCCCTGCAGCCAGTGCAGGTCCTCGTCGGTGCGGGTCAGGGCCAGGTAGGTCTGGTTCAGGCTTTCATTCATTGGGACAACCCGCCACGGCCTTCGAAGTTGCCGTTTTCCATGAAGAACAGGCGGCCCCAGCTGGGGTCGTAGGTGCGCAGCGCCTCGCCCGGCAGTTCCGGCAGGCGGGCATTGGCGGCCAGCGGCTGGACCAGGTGCGGGGTGACGATCATCAGCAGTTCGGTCTCCTCGCGGTTGAGCGCCGACTGGCGGAAGAACGCGCCAATGATCGGCAGGTTGCCCAGGCCCGGCATCTTGTCCACGTTCGAACGCACGTTGCTGCTGATCAGGCCGCTGATGATGAAGCTCTCGCCATCGGCCAGGGAGATGCTGGTGTCGGTACGGCGCACGCTCAGCCCCGGCACCCGGGTGCCGGCGATGACCACCGAATTGTTGAAGTCCAGCTCGCTGACCTCGGGGGCGACCTTCAGGGTGATGCGGTTGCGGCTGACCACGGTGGGCGTCAAGGCCAGGCGCACACCGAACTCCTTGTACTCGATCGACACGTTGTCGCTACCGCTGCTGGGGACCGGGATGGGGATCTCGCCACCGGCCAGGAAGCTTGCGGTCAGCCCGCTCAGCACGGTGAGGCTGGGACGCGCCAGGGTGTAGGCGAAGCCGCTGTTCTCCAGGGCGTTGATCATCGCCAGGAAGCGGCTGCTGCCGCCGCCCCAGACGATATTGAAGACGCTGTTGTCGAGGGGGATGCCGGGCCGTGCGTCGGCATAGTTGGCCGAGCTCGGCACGCTGGCGGTGCTCGGCACGTAGCCTGGGCGCACCACCGTGTCGGGCACGGTGCCGGGTGAGCCGATCAGGCTGTTGTTCGAGCCCTTGAAGAACAATCGCGCCCCGGCCTCCTTGTACTTGAGGCGGCGCACTTCGACGAAGCGGATATCGGCCTGCACCTGCACCGGCAGGTCCTCCTGGGCGGAGGGCAGCTGCGCCGTTTCCGTCATGTCGGCGCTGGCCCGGCCCTTGACGAACAACATCGCCCGGTGCGGCTGCGCGGCGCAGTCGGTCCACAGCATGATGCTGGTGGTGCCCTGCCCCACCGCCGTCAGCAGCACGGCGCGCTCGCCGCTGGGCTGCACATCGGCCACCTTGGGCTCGCCCACCGCCGCCCGGGTGATGGCCACCGGCAGGCGCAGTTCCTGCTGCAGGCCCTGGTCCATCTCGATCACCGACGGCAACTGGCCGAACGCGGCGCAACCCTTGGCCGCCTGCGCCGACGGCGCCAGCAGGACCAGGGCCAGCAGCGCCGGGGCCAGCCATTCGCCTCGTGGAGTAACACGCAAAGAACTACGCATGGATCGCATCCTTGCCGGTTCAGGGAGTCTTGTTGTTGTCGCCGTTCTGCGCACCACGGATGATCTGCATGGTCGGCGCGCCGGCCACTGCGGAGGCAGCCTGGCTGGCCAGCGGCACCTGGGACAACTGGCTGAAGCGATAGAGATCGCGGTTGGCGCTCTCCAGTTGCGCACTGGCGGCCTGGCCGGACCAGTAGGCCGCCAGCAATTGTTCATCGGCGCTGCGCACCGCCAGGCGCAAGGTCCCGGCCTGGGCCGCCAGCATCAGCCGGCTGGCCAGGGCCTCGGGCACGGCCAGACCCACGGTGCGGGTGGTGTTGCTGTTCAGCGATTGCTGGTCGCGGCGGGCCTTCTGTTCTTCGGCCGTTTGCGCCGGGCGTCCGTCGTTGGCCAGGCCGGTCTGCTGGTCGACGCTGAGCACGCGCAGGGCCGGCAGCACAACCTGGGCGGAAGACTGCGGGTTGTTGTTCTCTTCGCGCAGGAACAGCAGCACATCGACAAAATCGCCAGGGCGCAATTGCCCGGCGGCACCGCTCACATCGTCGATGGCCACCGCCACGGCGCGCTCATGCGGGCGGATCATGCGCGCCAGCGGGCCACCGGCCTGGAAGCTCGACTCGTCCAGCCAACTGCCCGCCGCCAGCGGCCGGGTGCTGCGGCGCCCGAGCACCTGGTCGAGTTGCTGGAAGGCGCCGGCCGGTACCACCTGCAGGCGCTCGACCAGCACATCGTCTTCGCTCAAGGGGGTGTTGGCCGGCACCGCCCTGCGCAGCACCACGATGGGCGAACGCGGCGGCTCGGGCGCGGCTACGGGAACGGGCGCGGTGGGGATCACCGCTGCACTGGGAGGCGCCAATGGCGCCGGCGCGGGCTCGGCCGGACGGCTCAGACGCAGGCCCCAGTATCCGGCAAGCAAGGCCGCGATCAGGAACAGGCCGGCGAGGATCATGGTCAGGCGACTGCTCATCTGCGCTCTCCCCTACGCCCGGGACCAATGATGGCAAAAGGTAACTATTTCGCTATTGGACGGTAGCTGAGCCGCTATCTTTCGCCATTACCTGCATCGCATTTTTAGAGCCATGAAATTGACGCGTCGGCAAAACAAAAACTTAGCACCGCCAATTACAACCAATACTTTTGGATTAATGCTTTCTTACATTTGCAGGTCGCCACGGCTTGGCGATGCTCTGATGGCAAAGGGGTATCACTTATCAAGCCCCGCCGACCGGCGCCCATCGAGCGCAAGGAGTAGTGCCATGCTGCTGCAACAGATCCTCATCCATGTGAAGACTTTCCTCCAGCGCAAGGACGGCGCCTCCGGTATCGAATACGCGGTGATCGCGGCCATGGTGGCGGTGGTGCTGGCCGGCTTCGTCACGCCGATCTCGACCGAGGTGTCGGCGATCATGACCACCATCAAGACCGCGATCACCCAGTGATCGCGCAGCACCTGCATGACGCGTAGTCCCACTGCCAGGAGCCGACCATGCCGACCTCTTCCTTGCGTCAACAGATCCTGCTGGTAGACGACGAGGAAGAGGCCCTGCTGGAGCTGGCCGAGCTGCTGGAGAACGAGGGTTTCTGTTGCCACACCGCCACCTCGGTGCGCGGCGCCCTGCAGCAACTGACCCGCCACCCCGACGTCGCCCTGGTGATCACCGACCTGCGCATGCCCGAGGAGAGCGGCCTGGGCCTGGTCCAGCGCCTGCGCGACCACACCGCGCGCCAACACCTGCCGGTGATCGTCATGTCCGGGCATGCCGACATGGACGATGTCAGCGACTTGCTGCGCTTGCAGGTGCTCGACCTGTTCCGCAAACCGATCTATCACGCGCGCCTGCTCGAGACGCTGGAGAACCTGTTTCCCAAGCCGTTGATGCAGGCCGTTAAATAGCGGCTCTCCCCCCTGTAGGAGCGGCCTTGTGCCGCGAAAGGGCCGCGCAGCGGCCCCAGCGATTGTCGCGACACTGTCGAAATCGAGGGGCCGCTGCGCAGCCCTTTCGCGGCACAAGGCCGCTCCTACAGCTGATAACTGAAACTCAGGTTCAGCCGTGGCCGCCGGTTGAAGCTGTCCAGGGCGATGTCCGACATCGGCTTGGCCACCTCGACCGCGATGTTGTAGTAGCGCATATCGCCAAACCGCAGCCCCAGTGCCGCCGATGACATCTTCGTGTCCCTCACGTCCAGCTCGTTGAACCAGGCCCGCGCCGTGTCGAGCGCCACGTACGGCTGCACGACCTTGAGCCAGGCGCCGTCGCGGTGGAAGCTGTAGTTGAGTTCGTAGGCCAGCCCCCAGCCCTTGTCGCCCGAGCCCTGGTCGCTGGGATAACCGCGCCCGAAGTTCTGCCCGCCGAACACCGCCCGCTCGCTGTCGGGCAAGCTGTCGTTGCTCCAGTAGGCCGCCGCCGAGGCCACGCCCTGCCAGTTGTCGGTGAAGTTGTCGCTCTGCACGCCCGAGACCCGCAGGCGCAAAAAGTCCAGGTCGTAGTCGGCATTGGTGTTCGCCCCCAGCCGGTCGAGCCCCTGGTAGACCCCGGCACTGAGTATGCGCAGGCGCCGCGCCTCGGCCTTGCGCCAGTCGCCTTCGAAGGACAGCGCGCGAATGTCGGTCTCGCTGTCCAGCCGCAACGGAAAGCCCACCACCTGGTAGTCGATGCGGTCGTTGACCACGTAGAAGCGCCCGACCACCTCCAGCCATTCGCTGGGCGAGGCGATCAACGACTGGCTGATGCCCACCGAGTAGCGTTCGTTCTCGCGGTGCTGGGTCAGGTCGATACCGTTGTCCAGGCGGATGCGCGCCTTGGGGTCGCTGCGATAGCGCGAGGCCGACAACAACAGCCGCGAGCCCTCGGCGTCGAGGAACTGGCTGTAGTCGAGGCGGTAGTAATGCTCCTTGTCCTCGCCGGGCGGCACCAGCACGCTGGCGCTCAGTTGCTCGGCAAAACGGGTCTGCGCGTTGCTGCTGGCGCCGAGCAGCGCCTGCAGGTCGTCGCGGCTGCCGTCATTGAGGCTCAGGGTGGTGGTAAACGGTTTGCGCGAGACCTGGGCCAGCAGCCGGGTCGCGCCATCGGTGGTGGCCGGGGGCGGCACCTGGGCCTGGAAGGTCACCCCGGGGATGCGCCCGGCCAGGCTGGTATAGCGCTCGAAGCTCTCGCGGGTCAGCGGACGCTCGGCCTTGAGGCGCTCCATCAACTGGTCCAGGTAAGCCCGCGCCGCGCCGATATCGCCCTCGACCTGATAGTCGTGGATATAGCCTTCCACCAGCACCACCCGCACCCGGCCATCGACGAAGTCCTGGGGCGGCAGGTAGGCGTACGACAGCAGGTAGCCATCCTGCTGGTAGCGTTGGGTGAGGCGGCGGGTGACCTCGATCAGCTCGGCGAGGGTCACCTCGCGGCCGATCAGCGGCTGGTAGTGCTCGCGCAGGTCGCTCAGGGGGTAGACGGTGCCGCCCTCGAAGCGCACCTTGCGCACCGCCACCCGCGTGCTCATCAGCAGCGGCGATTGGCGTGCGCTGTCCACGCTGGGTACGCGCAGGCCGGCGGGGCCGGGGCGATAGGCGTCCACCGGCAGGTTCGGCGTGGGCAGGCGGCGCTCGGTCTCGTTGCTGTTGAGGAAACTCGGCAAGGGCTCGGCCCGCGCCAGACTGGCCAGGGACAGCGCCAGCATCGTCACCAGCCATCGGCGCATTCGGACACTCCATGATCCACGGGTGGCAGGGTGACCGACCGGCGTACGACGCACCGGTCGGTCTCGCTCACCTTGAGCGTAGCCCGTCGCGTCAGCGCTGCCCGCCTGCCAGGGCGCCTGTCACGCCGCTCAACGCACCGCCGAGGCCACCGCCCTGCGTGCCGTTGGCGTTGACCAAGGTGCCGGCTTGGCCGACCGTTGCGCCCACCGCCGTTACCGTCGCGCCCAACTGGCTGACCGTCGGATTGGCAGTGGCGCCGGTCAATTGCGTGCCAACGCTGCCCACCGCACCACCGACCTGGTTCAGCAACCCGGCCACCGGTACCCCCGCGCCCGTACTGGCGCCGACCTGCTGGGTCACGCTGGACACACCGGCGACCACCGGATTGAGCCCGCTGCCCACTTGCTGGGGCAGTGCCGCGGCAGGGGTGCCCGCCGCCGTGTTGGTCACGCCGTTGCCGCCGAGCACCGGGCCCAGGCTGGCGACGCTGTTGCCTGCCTGCACCATGCTGCCGCCGATACCGCTGACCGTCGGGCTGCCAATACTCGCGGCCAGGCCACTGCCGGCACCGGCCACTACGCCGCCAGCGGTTTCCAGCAGCCCAGTGCGCGGGCCACCGGTAACGGGCGCCAGCCCGCTGGCGGTGCTCACGGAGGTGCCAGTATTGGCGACCGCCTGCCCGAGCGTGGTGCCCAGTGGATTACCCGTGCCAGCCAGTTGCTGGCCGGCCTGGTTCAGGATAGTGCCGGTTTGGTTCAACGTCTGGTTGAGCGGCCCGGCGAGCCCGGTCTGCCGGGTGACGTTGGCCGTGGTGTTTTCCACCAGCGAGACCACCGGCACCAGGGCATCGCTCGCGCCTTGGGTCACCCCGGCCAGCGGGCCGCTCGTGCCAACCGGCGAGAGGGTGTTGCCAAGCATGGTCACCGCCTGGCCAACCCGGTCGACGCCCTGCCCGGCCCCGACGACCAGCTGGTTGACCACCGGTACCTGCTCGACCGGCCCGTTGCTGGCCAGCCCGGTCACGCCCTGGCCAAGCCCTGAGACGCCGGTGCCCAGGTCGGCGGTGGCCGCGCCGACCACGCCGACGGTTGTACCCACGGCATTGTTGCCGGTGCCCAGTTGCCCCAGGCCGTCGCTCAGGCCACTGCCGACACTGTTCACCGCGTTGCCGGTGGACGACACCAGCGTGCCCACGCCGCCGGTCAGCGAGGTATCGCCGGCGATGGGCAGCGAGCCGATTGCCTGGCCGAGATTACTCACGCCGTCACCAACGCCGGAGACGGTGTTGCCCAGCTGATCGACCACCTGGCCGGTGACCAGGGCGGTGGGTGTCGTGCCTCCACCGGTTCCGCCATCGCCGCCGCCAGGCGTGGTGCCGCCGCCGGAGCCGCCGCTGCCCCCACCCGTGCCTGCGCTGCCATCGCCCGGAATGCTGCCACCACCACCGGTGCCTGCGCCACCGTCACCGGCCCCGCCGCCCGAACCTCCAGCTCCCGCACCTGCACCCGTGCCGCCGTCGGCCGAGGAGCCGTCGACCTCGCTGTGATGCCCGCCACCGCCACTGCTGCAACCGGTAAGGCCCAGGGAAATGACCATCGTCAGCGCCGTTGCGGCCTTGATCCACGCTTGAGTGTTCATGGGAAGACTCCCGCTGCTGGTTGTTGTGCTTGCTACCAGCAGTGAAAGCCGAGGGGGGTGAGAGGGGTAGATTACAACTTGGTGTTAGTACCTGTGGGAGAGGGCCGGGGATGGAGCATAAGCGTATGAATTTCAGCCGATTTCGTTTGGTGGACAACGCCCAGTGTCGAAAGAGTTAGTCATAAGTCATTAGTACGGGTGGCTGACAGAATGCTGGGGCCGCTGCGCGCCCCTTTCGCGGCACAAGGCCGCTCCTACAGGAATCGCGTCCCATTGTAGGAGCGGCCTTGTGTCGCGAAAGGGCTGCAAAGCAGCCCCAGCGATTTCAAAATGGGCACCTATTTATAAGACTTTCCCCATTCCCTGTAGTCCATTTCCCAAACATACTCCCAAGCCCTTTCAAGCCATTGCGGTGGTCTGGGTTGGCCTCTAGTCTCGGGCAGTCGCTGCACAATCAGCGACCGGCTTTGACAGGCCGATTCAAATACGAACGCATGGCTATGCCGCTATGGCGGCTGTGCGTGGGGCATCTTCGGGTGCGCCGGGTTTCCTCTATTTGACCGGTCTGTCAACCCACGTACAGCTGCCACCCTTTGTTTGACAGCGAACGGTGATGGTTCCATCTCAAATTGAGGATTCATCATGCTGAAGATTGTCCCCGATCCACCCCACAACCCTCACTCCCTCGAAGACACCCTCATCCAGGCCACCGAGTACGCCCTGTGCGCCTTGACCGTGGCCCATCATGCCGTGCAGCTCAAACCCAGGTCACCGGCTGCCGTGTTGATGATGGCGTCGATGCATGAAATGGAGTCTCTGCGTGTGTTGCTCGAAGCGGCGTTGATCCAGGTGCAGATGCCGGCGCAGGCGCCGACGTTGCATTAAGCCCAATCGCGGGGCAAGCCCGCTCCCATGCAGCCGAATCCAGCGAAATCCTGGCGTGGGAGCGGGCTTGCCCCGCGATAGCGCCCGCACACGCACCGACCATTTCAGGGAGAACAATCATGACCACAGACAACACCCCCACCACTGCCGGCAAGACCAAGTTCTACCAAGGCGAAGGCATGACCGACCCGCTGTTCTGCATCGAACCCGGCATCCCCTGCCAGCATGCCCGCGACCAGGCCTCGGAGTTGATGGGCTGCGTACGCGACCTGACCATCACCGGGATCATGGAGGAGAAGCCCCAGCTGCTCTGGGCGTCGTACTACCTGAGCGCGCTGGCCAAGGCATTGATGGATGATGCCGAGCTCGGCATGAAGCACTGACTCAACGAAACACTTCGCGGGGCAAGTCGGCGCCGCAGTTCAGAACTGCCAACCTGCAGACGCCACCTGTCCCGCCATGACCGCCCCGCCGCTTGAGCTGATGGCCTGAAGCTCAGGCGGCTCATCTGTAGCACCTATCAGTTTTGCCAGTTTCCTGAAAAACCGCCCCCTCTTAGCATTGAAACCAAAATCACGGTAAACATCTGCGGAGACGTCATGGCACCCGTGAACGAAGCCAGACAGAATCAGCACCCCACAACCCTGCTAGGTGTGGACAGAGCAGGGAGTGTACTGACGACACAAAGCGACCATCAGCGTAATAGCCGCAGCTATACGGTTTATGGCGATAAGCCTTCTGTTACTCCGGAAGCCTGCAAGACAGGCTTCGTGAGTGAGCTGCTGGAGGCCTTGGGCGGGCATTACATATTGGGAAATGGCGTGCGCACTTATGCTCAAACGCTAATGCGCTTTAGGTCACCGGATGCGCTGAGCCCTTTTGGTAGAGGGGGGATAAACTGCTATATGTACTGCTCAGGTGACCCGGTTAACTTTATAGACCGCACAGGTCGAATGCGAGAGCCCCCAACACTTCAGAACCTGGCAAGAAAGGCCTTCATCAAAAATTCAGCCAAAAATAGTACGGAACAGTTTGGGTCATTCTTCAAAGCCACCCAAAATAACCTCGCAAGACTAAGCGCTGCTGACAAGTCATTGGAAAATGTAGACAAAATATCAGGGAATATGGATCCAGAATCATATGCAAAATTCTGGAGAGCTCAACCTCCAAAGGAACTGGATATCGCCAAGGCCCAATCGTGGCAAAAAATAGCAGAAATCCTAGACATACTAGACTCTACCACAGTATTGAGCTTACAAAACGGTGCCTCACCCGAAACAGGAAATTTCTTCGGAGGCACGATAACCGGTGTATTCCCCGAACACCTACACACCGCAATTAAAACCTACAGCAGACATATTCCAGAACATGAAGCATATTCAATAGGCATATCACCTGCAATTGCAAAGAACTACACAAGACCAAAAGTTTTTGACTTTACATTATACAGCCTGACGCAGGCCGAAAGCCATATTCATACGTACTTACTAAATTTCAGACAAGATAATTAAATTTATCAGACAGCGTAGCGATTGGCCTTGGGCCACGGCACTACGTATCGAGCCCCGTTCAACATGGGACCGATGAGTACTGCAGAGGGCCACTGAACAAGTGACTGCACATTCTATAATTTCTCACCACCACGGGGCTGCGTGAAAAACTTCGCTCGGGCAAGCTTTCCATGTAATAGCCCGTCTCTGATTTTGACACTCCTGTCGCTGCATGACTATCCATGGTCAGGTTGACGGATCATACGGAGCGCTCCCTGAAAAACTGGATACCCGCTCCTACAGTGCAGCGAGAGGCAACCTCACTCACTAACCTGAAACGCCACCCGCGCCGTCTCTCCGCTCTCATCCAGCGCACTCAGCTCGATGCTGCCCGCCTGTTCGAATCGCACCGGCAAACTGTCCTGCCCCTGGGTCTCTCCCAACGGCTGACCATTCAGGAACCACCAGCGCCGCCCCGCGCCGCCCAGGGCCGACACCCGCAGTTGCAAAGGCTCGTGACTGGTAGCCGGGCGGCGCAGGTTGTCGCCGGCGCGCACGCCGACGATCGACAGCGGCGGCGCGCTGGCCACCTGCTGTGGCGGGCAGGCAGGGTCCACCGCGGGCAGCCGCGCCGCACGGTGCTCGGCCCGGGGCAGCCAGGGTTCCAGCGGGGCCGGCCACAAGGCGACATCGTGGGCCTTGGCGCCTGGGCAAGCGGCATCGACGCGCAGCCCCTGGTCGTTGAGCCACACCGTCTCGCGCAAACCCAGCCCCAGAGGCTGGTCGGCCGCCAACAAGGTCGGCGGGGTGGTGCCGTCCAGGGTCCAGGCGAAACGCTGGCGGCGGCAGTTGGGGTCCTGGCGGTTCATCGGCTGGCCCAAGGGCCAACAGATCGCCGCCACGCCCACCGACGCCGGCACCGGCTCGACCGGCACCTCGATGCCACGTTGGCTGTCGCGATTGCTCAGCAAGTCGTGCACCTGCAGCATCAGCGGCGCCGCCGAGGCCAGGCCGAACTGACCCGGCACCGGGGTGCCATCGGGGCGACCGATCCACACGCCGATCAGGTAACGCGGGCCCACGCCCACCGACCAGGCATCGCGAAAGCCGTAGCTGGTGCCGGTCTTCCAGGCCAGTTGCGGGCGCTGTACCAGTTCGGCATGGGGGTCGCGGTCCGGCCGGGCCAGGCCGCTGAGGATGCGCCGGGTGATCCAGGCCGAGCCCGGTGACAGCAGGCGGCGCTCCACCAGCGGGTCCTGGGGTTGCAGGCGAATCTTCGCGCTGTTGCCGCCTCGGCCGAACGCGGCATAGCCACCGACCAGGTCTTCCAGGCGGCCGCCCGCGCCACCGAGGATCAGCGAAAGGTTCGGCTCGGCCAGCGGCGGCAGCACCAGCGGCATGCCGCCCATGCGCATCTGCGCGGCGAAGCGTTTCGGACCATAGGCCTCGAGCAACTGCACCGCCGGCAGGTTGAGCGACAGCGCCAGCGCCGAGCTGGCCGACACCGGGCCGCTGAAGCCCATGGAGAAGTTGCCGGGGCGGTAGTCGCCATAGCGCCGGGGCACATCCTGCAGCAGCGATTCGGAATGGATCAGGCCGTCGTCCATGGCCATGGCATAGAGGAATGGTTTGAGGGTCGAGCCGGGCGAGCGCAGGGCGTGGATCATGTCCACGTGGCCGAAGCGGCGCTCGTCACTCAGGTCGATGGAGCCGAGATAGGCGCGCACCGCCATGCTCTGGGTCTCCACCACCAGCAACGCCGCCGAGGTGCGCTCGGGCAGGCGCGCGCGCCAGCCCATCAGCAGGTCTTCGAGGCGCCGTTGCAGGGCGGCGTCGAGGGTGGTGCGGATCAGCGGCGGGCTGTCCGGCGTGTTCAACCGCCGCGCCAGCAAGGGCGCCAGCGCCGGTTCCTGGCGGGGCGCCAGCAGCAGCGGCTCTTCGCGGGCCTCGTCGATGCGCTGGGCCGGCCACACCTGGTACTCGGCCAGGCGCTGCAGCACCTTGTCCCGGGCGCGCTGGGCACGCTCGGGATGCCGGTCCGGACGCAGGCGGCTCGGCGCCTGGGGCAGCACGGCGAGCAGTGCGGCCTCGGCGGGGGTCAGGTGCTTCGGCGACTTGCCCAGGTAGGCCCAGCTGGCCGCAGCCACGCCCTGCAAGGTACCGCCGAACGGCGCCCGGTTCAGATACAACTGCAAGATCTCGGCCTTGGACAGGTGCCACTCCAGCTGCGCCGTGCGCCACAGCTGGCGCAGCTTGCCGGCCAGGGTACGGTCGTGCGGATCAAGCAGGCGCGCCACCTGCATCGACAGGGTGCTGCCGCCGGACACCACCCGCCCGCCGCGCAGGTTGAGCCAGGCCGCCCGGGCCAGGGCCATGGGGTTGACCCCAGGGTGGTGGTAGAACCAGCGGTCCTCGTAGGCCAGCAAGGCTTCAAGGTACAGCGGCGAGACCTCGTCCGGGGCGACCGGGTAGCGCCACACGCCGTCGGCGTCGGCGAAGCGCCACAGCGGCGTGCCGTCCTCGGCCAACACCACCCGCGCCAGGTCGTCGCCGGGCATGGGCAGCGGCCAGATCCGGTCGGCCACCCACAGCAGGGCCATGGTCGCCAGCAGGGTGATGGCGACACGCCGCAGCAGCTTGAGCAGACCTGGGCGCGCTAAGCTTGGCATCGGGAACCGACCGGGCCAGGTGATGGCCAAAGGCTGGGAATCGCCGATTCGTTGATCAGGAAGCGACTATGCATGTAGAAGGTTTTTTCGAGTGGCTGGGCCAGGTACTGGGTTCGGTGATCCGTTTTATCGTCGACGGCCTGAGCGGGTTGTTCAACCTGCTGGCCAACGCCGGCGGCAATTTCATCGACGGCCTGGCGCGCACGCTGGGCATGGACACCTCGCTGGTCAGCATCCTGGCGCTGATCGTTGGCCTGATGCTGCTGTACTCGGCGGTTCGCGCGTTCATGCGGGCGTCGATCATCCTCGGGATCATCTGGGCGTTGCTGGGGTTGTGGGTGTTGAGTTGGGTGGTGCACTGAAAGCCCTGTAGGAGCGGCCTTGTGCCGCGAAAGGGCTGCGTAGCAGCCCCGGCGATTCTCGCATTGACGTCGAGATCGGGGGGCCGCTGCGCGGCCCTTTCGCGGCACAAGGCCGCTCCTACAGGGGGGCGCGTTGCCTCAGCGGGCGCGTACCACCATCTCGCCCTGGCTGTCGCCGATCGCCTGCAGGTTCGGCCGGTACATCGACTCCACCTGCGGCGGCGGGATGCGGTAGCTGCCCGGGGTCACCGCGCGGGCCAGGTACAGCAGGTGGGTGGTGCCGTAGCTGTCGAGCTTGAGCGCGGCCACGTAGCGGTCGTCACGGTACTCCTGGTGCACCACGCTGGCGTTCTGCATCGACTCGCGCCACTGCTTCACCGCACTGCTGGCGTTGTCCAGGCTGGCGGCGCTCTGCGCCAGGTTCTGGTTCTCAAGCTCCAGGCCCGCCGGCAGCAGGTCGACCACCAGGGCGTCCGGCACCTGGTCCTGGGCCTTGAGCGCCAGGTGCACCAGTACCAGGTCGCCGCTGCGCAGGTTGCGCACATCCAGCGCCTGGCCGTTCATGCCCAGGTACTCGCGGCGGATCTCCATGCCGTTGCCACTGGCGGCTGGGGCCTGGCGCGGGTAGCCGGACAGGGTCAGCTGCTGGTACAGGGTGTCGCCACCCTGGTTCTGCACGGTCAACGGCGAGGCCAACAGCGGGCCTTCGAGCTTCATGCCCGAGTCGTTGTTGTCGAACTCGCGCACTTCACCGGCGCTGTCCAGGCGAGCTTTCCAGTTGCCTTCCGGCTTGCCCAGCAGGCCACGGCCGGCGAGGAACAGCGCGTTGCGCTCCTGGGTTGACAGCCAGCGGTTGGCGGCCAGCTCGTCGGACAGGCCGAACAGGCGTTGGTCGACCTGGTTGCCGGCAAGGTTGTTCTCCTGCAGCAGGGCGAGGATCAGCGCCTGGTCACGCAGGGCGCTGCCGTAGTCGGCCATCCAGCCCTTGCTGCGGGTCACTGCCAGGCCTGCCTGCAATGCCTGCTGCGAACGCTGCTTGTCACCCATCTTGTCCAGCGCCACCGCCAGTTGCACCAGCGGCAAGCCGGAGCGGGCGTCGGCACGGCGCTCGAACAGGCTGCGCAGGGCACCCAGCGGCGCCTGTTGGCTGCGCGCCAGCACCAGGCCGGCGTAGGCTTGCACGGCGAAGCGGGTGTGGTCGGCGTTCTGGCTGTAGTCGACTTCGATCAGGTTGCGCTCCTGCACATAACGCAGCAGGCGCTCGCTGGCCTTCTTCAGTACTTCGGCCGGCACGCCGTAGCCTTGCTCACGGGCACGCAGCAGGAAGTCGGTGACGTAGGCGGTCAGCCAGTACTCTTCCGCGCTGTCCGAGCTCCACAGGCCGAAGCTGCCGTTGTAGCGCTGCATGCCCAGCAGGTGCTCGATGCCCATCTCGATCTTGCGCTTGCGCACATCAGCCGGCTCGCCCTTGATGCCCAAGCGCTTGAGGCTGTCGGCATCGGCGTACAGCGACGGGTACAGGCCACTGGTGGTCTGCTCCAGGCAGCCGTAGGGGTAGGCTTCCAGGGCGCGGATCTGCTCGGCCAGGTTCAGCGGTGGGCGGCTCGACAACGCCAGGCTCGCTTCCAGGCCCGCTGGCTCGAACTCGGCCAGGTCGCTGTCCGGCAGGCTCCAGGGTTGGTCCTTGAGGGCCACGCGATAGTGCTTGAGCATCGCCGGGTAGGCCGGGCGCACACCGAGGGTCCATTCGCGTTCGAAGGTGTTGGCCGGCTCGCCCGGCAGTTGCAGGCCATTGACCTGCACCCGCACCTTGCCCTGGCCCAGACCGCCCTGGGCCTGCACCGGGATCATCAGGGTGGTGCGCTGGCCTTCGGCCAGGGTGAAGTTCTGCTGGGCACCGCCAACCAGGCTCAACTGGCCTTCGGCGATCATCTGCACGCTCAGTTGCTGGTCGCGGCCGGACAGGTTGGCCAGGTCCAGCGCCAGCCGGGTGCGGTCACCGCCGGCGAGGAAGCGCGGCGCGGACAGTTCGGCGATCAGCGGCGCGGCGACCACGGTCTTGCCTTCGGCCATGCCGAAGTGTTCCTCGGTCCAGGCCTGGGCCATCAGGCGCAGTTCACCGTTGAAATCGGGGATCTCGACGGTGGCCTGGCCTTCGCCCTTCTCATCGAGGGTCACCGGTAGGCTCTGTTGGGCGACGATGGTCACCGTGGTGTTCGGGCGCTTGCCGCCCTTGGCCATGGCGGCGTCACCACCGAAGGCGAGGCTGGCCAGGCGGCCCTGGCCGGCTTCGATCAGCTGGCCGTAGATGTCCAGCTGGTCGGCGCCATAGGCCTTGCGGCCGAACAGGCTGGCGAACGGGTCGGGGGTCTTGAAATCGGTGATGTTGAGGATGCCCACATCCACGGCGGACAGCAGCACATGCACCTGCTTCGGCACGCTGCCGTCGGCGTTGACCGCCTTGAACTTCACGGTCAGCGGCTGCTTGGGTCGCATTTTCTCCGGCGCCTGCAGCGACACGGCCAGCTTGCGCTCGGCGCGGTCCAGCGGCAGGTGCAGCACACCCACGGCGCGTTTCGGCGTGGCGTTGGCCTTGCGCTCGCCCGGGCGGATCACCAGGGCGCTGATGTACAGGTCGTGGCGCGCCCACTTCTTGTCCAGCTCGACGTCGAAGGTCTTGCCCTCGGCAGGTACGTCGATCTCCTGCCACCACAGCGGACCATCGGCGGACTCGATCATCAGGTAGCCGCTGCCGGCGGCAGGCGGAGTGACAGTGACCTTGGCGGTGCCGCCGTCCTTGTAGGCGGGCTTGTCCAGGGCGATCTTGACCTGGTCGGGGCGCACGGCGCCGCCCTCGGCGTTGTCCTGGGCACGGTAGCCGGCCCAGAAGCGCGCGCTGGAGACCAGGCCGGTCTGCGGGTCTTCGACCTCGACGCGGTACGGGCCCCACTCCACCTGGAAGTTCAGCTTGGCGGTGGAGCCGGCCTTCACGCTGACGGTTTCCTCAGCCTGGGTGAGGAATTTCTCGTTGTAGTTGTAGCTCCAGCCATCGCTCTGCGAGTAGTTCCAGTAGTAGTCGCGGCGCTCGCGGATCAGGCGCACCTTCAGGTTGTCGGCGGCGAGCTTCTTGCCGTTGCGGTCGGCCACTAGGAACTCGAATTCCACCGGGCCATCGCCGTCGGTCTCTTCGCCGTCGAACAGGCCGCGCAGGCCCGGCAGGCGGTCAGCGGGCCAGATCGGCTGCTCCAGGCGCCGGGTGATCGGCCGGCCGCCGGACTCCTGCAAGCTGGCCTGCACGGTCAGTTGCAGCGGCGAGCGGGCCTCGGCCCAGCGGCTTTCGATATCGATGCGGGCCTTGCCGTTCTGGTCGAGGGTGACTTCGTCCAGCTCCAGGTCCTGGTTCAGGTCGGTCTCGGTGACCGCACCGAACTGGTAGCCCGGCAGCGTTTTCACCGCTTCGCGCAGCGGGCGCACGTAGGCCTGGCCGCTGAGGCGGTTGCCAGCAGCCGGCGCGCCGTAGAGGTAACGGCCATTGACCTGGATGCTGGCGGTCTCATCCGGCGCCAGCGGCGTGGTGCTGCCCTTGAGCTCCAGCGCCAGACGCTCTGGGAGGAAGTCCTCGACAAGGAATTCGTAGACCTGCTTGCGGCCACCGCCCATGTCCAGCAGCAGTTGCCAGCGGCCGGTCGGGGCCTCGCTGGCCAGTTGCAACTGGTACTGGAACAGGCCGTTCTTGTCGGCCTCCCAGACGAACTTGCGGCTGACCTGTTCGTCCGGACGACGCACTTCCACATTCACCGGCTGGGCCTTGACCGGCTTGCCGTCCTGATCGCGCAGAAGGCCGTTGAGCAGCACGGTCTCGCCCGGGCGATAGAGGTCGCGCGGGCCGAAGATGAAGAACTGCAGCGGGTTGGCCTGGGGGCCGGTGATGTCGAACTCGGCCAGGTCCAGGGCAGCGGTGTTCAGGCGCAGCAGGGTGGTGTGCACGCCCTGGGTGGCGATCAGGGTATCGGCCTTGGCGGTAATTGGCAGCTGGGCATGGCCGTCGCCGTCGGTCTTGGCCTGGGCCAGCAGCTTGCCCTTGTCGTCGTGCAGTTCGAGGGTGACGTCCTTGAGCGCCTTGCCACCTTCAAGGGCCTGGCTGAACACGTCCAGGCGGTCGCGGTAACGGTGCGCGGAAACGCCGATGTCGCTCAGGGTGAACAGGGTCGCCGGCTGCGAATAGTCATAGGTGCCCGAGGCGCGCATCACCGCCAGGTACACGCCCGGCTCCTGCAGCGGCTTGATCCCGGCGATCGGCAGCAGCACGGTCTCGCGGGTGTTGCGCGCGGGGTTGAGGTCGAAGCGGCCGCTGTAGACCAGCTCGGCCATCTCCAGGGTTTCCTTGGACTGGTAGTAGTAGAGGCTTGAGTTGCGGCCCCAGTTGACCAGGAAGCTGGAGAGCATGTCCGGCTTGATGCGGAAGAACTCGACATCGACCTTGTCGACGTTCAGGGCGATCACCGGCAGGCCTTCGGCCAGGCGCGTGGGCAGCAGCGAACCGCGGCTGGCGAAGCCCACGGTGGGCTGCATGTCGCGGGTCTCGAAGCGGCTGACCGATTCGGCCTCAAGCTGGTTGCCGTTGACCGAGAGCAGGCCCTTGTCGATGGTCAGGACCATCTTGCGCTGCGGCTCCAGGTGGCGCAGGCGCAGTTCCATCTGGTTGTCGGAGAGTTCCCAGGCACCGTCGACCTTGCCCTTGACGGTGTCGACCAGGTGCAGCTTGGCGGCGAAGTCCTGGTTGGCGTCCAGCGGCGCGGAGACGCTGACCGACAGGGTGCTGGCGCCGTCGAGCTGGACTTCCGAGACGTCCAGCACGGTCAGCTCGCGGCCGGCGTAGCGCTTGGCAAGCAGCGCCGGGTCTTCGCGCTTGGCCACCTTGGTTTCGGCGGGCGCGACGGCGGTAGCGGCATCGGCGGGGGCCGATGGCTTGTCCGGCGTGGAGGAATCACAGGCACTGAGCAGGGCCAGCGCGCAGGCCAGCAACAATCCTTTGTTGAGCATTTGAGAGGGGACTCTTCGGCAGCGTGTACGTGAGGGGGGCAACTATAGCGCAACGGTGCACGGCTTACCTGCCGATGCGCGGCAAGTGAGACCCTGTTCGCGCCGATTGGTTTCCGGGCGGGTAGAATGCTGGCCATTCGTCAATGGGGCGCGCTGCGCACGCCTTTCGCGGCGCAAGGCCGCTCCTACAGGGGCATGCAGTTTCCTGTAGGAGCGGCCTTGTGCCGCGAAAGGGCTGCGCAGCAGCCCCGAGTTCCTCAGGACCTCGCATGTCTTCACTGTCCACCGCCTGGCGCGACCGCCCCACCCACCACAAGGTCTGGGCCCTGGCCGCGCCAATGATCCTGTCCAACATCTCGGTGCCGCTGGTGGCGCTGGTCGACAGCACGGTGATCGGCCACCTGCCCCACGCCCACCAGTTGGGCGCGGTGGCGGTGGGCGCCACGCTGTTCACCTTCATGGTCGGGCTGATGGGCTTCCTGCGCATGGGTTCCACCGGTTTCGCCGCCCAGGCCGCCGGCCGCGGCGACGGCGCCGCGCTGCGCCAGGTGCTGGTGCAGGGGCTGCTGCTGGCACTGGCCTTCGCCCTGCTGATCGGCCTGCTCGCCCTGCCCTTCAGCCAGCTGGCGCTGCACGCGATGCAGCCCAGCGAGGCGCTGCATGCCTCCACCGAGGCGTTCTTCCACACTCGCCTGCTTGGCCTGCCGGCGGCGCTGGCCAGCTACGCCCTGGTCGGCTGGTTCCTCGGCACGCAGAACGCCCGGGCGCCGCTGGCGATCCTGCTGACCACCAACCTGCTGAACATCGCCCTGAACCTGTGGTTCGTGCTCGGCCTGGACTGGGGCGTGGTCGGCTCGGCACGGGCCTCGGTGATCGCCGAGTGGAGCGCCGCCCTGCTCGGCCTGGCCCTCACCCGCCCGGCGCTACGCGCCTACCCCGGGCACATTGCCTGGGCCGCGCTGAAACGTTGGCAGGCCTGGCGGCCCTTGCTGGCGGTGAACCGCGATATCTTCCTGCGCAGCCTGGCGTTGCAGCTGGTATTCCTGCTGCTGACCGTGCAGGGCGCCCGGCTGGGCGAAGCGACGGTGGCGGCCAATGCCCTGCTGCTCAACGGGCTGATGCTCACCGCCTATGCCCTCGATGGCCTGGCCCATGCGGTCGAGGCGCTGTGCGGGCATGCCATCGGCGCCCGTGATCGCGGCGCCCTGAAACGGGCGCTGGTGGTGGCCTGCGGTTGGTCGTTGATCGTCAGTCTGGGGTTCGCGGTGCTGTTCCTGCTGGGCGGCCATCTGTTCATCGACCTGCAGACCGATATCGCCAGCGTGCGCGAGGCGGCGTATCCGTACCTGCCGTATCTGGCGGTGCTGCCGTTGGTGGCGGTGTGGAGTTACCTGCTCGATGGGTTGTTCATCGGTGCGACGCGGGCGCGGGAGATGCGCAATGCGATGCTGGTGTCGGTGGTGATTGCGTTGCCCGTGGCGTTTGCCATGCGTGGGTTCGGCAATCATGGGTTGTGGCTGGCGTTTCTGGGGTTCATGGCGTTGCGGGCGGGGACGCTGGGGTGGGTGGGGTGGCGGTTGCAGGAAAAGGGGCGTTGGGTTCGGTGACGTTGGGGCCGCGTTGCGGCCCTTTCGCGGCACAAGGCCGCTCCTACATGGGATCGCGGTCTTCTGTAGGAGCGGCCTTGTGCCGCGAAATGAGGGCGCAGCCCTCACCTGCGGACTTACAGCCAAACACAGTCCCAATGTGAATACTCGCCGGCACGCTGAACCAGCCCGGCACGAATGGGATTGGCGATAATGTAGCGGGCAGCGGCCTTGACGTTGTCGTCTCGACGCAATGCCCGATCATGAAAACCGGGTTGCCAGACACGTTGACGATCCACTCCGACACGAAAGAGTGCGCAACTGCTTCTGGATTTGAACGCACGCATCAGACTGCTCAAGCTGCCCTGTCTGAGTTCAACCAGCCAGTGCAGGTGATCAGGCATGAGTACCCAAGCCAAGGACTGGCAAGTGCCTTCCTGCTGGCTCAAGCGAAGTTGCTGGATAACTGCCCTGGCGAAACGCAGGTCAGTGAACAGTGGCGTGCGATTGCGGGTAGTGGTTGTAAGCAGGTACGGACGACCAGCCTCTGAAAAGCGCCCTCTACGCAGTCGGTGGTTACCTTGATGCTCGATGAGTCACTCCCTTGAACATTGCATTCAAAGGTAGTCGCATGGGGCGGACAGCTTTAGAAGAAAGCGTTTCAGATTGTGCTTTCGGTGAGGCCCTTTCGCGGCACAAAGGCCGCTCCTACAGGGTATGCATTCTCCCTGTAGGAGCGGCCTTGTGCCGCGAAAGGGCCGCAAGGCGGCCCCGGCGATTACGAAGACAGGTACGACGACCGGGTCAACCCAAGCCGCAACGCATCAAGGAACTGCGTGCGCTCGCGGGCGGTGATCCGTGCACTGGCCACCTTGTCGCGGTAATGGGTCATCAACTCCTCCGGCGACAGGTGCACGTAGCGCAGCATGTCCTCGATGGTGTCGTGTGTCTCGATGCCGGCGTGGTAAACGCTGCCGTCGGCGTTCTGGTAGATGTTCACCGAGTCGGTGTCACCGAACAGGTTGTGCATGTCGCCGAGGATCTCCTGGTACGCGCCCACCAGGAACACGCCCAGCAGGTAGTCCTCGCCTTCCTTGACCGCGTGCACCGGCATGCTGGTCTCGATGCTCTGCTCGTCGACGTACTGGTTGATCTTGCCGTCGGAGTCGCAGGTCAGGTCCTGCAGCACGGCGCGGCGCAGCGGCTCCTCGTCCAGGCGGTGCAGCGGGATGATCGGCAGCACCTGGCCGATGGCCCAGGTGTCCGGCAGGCTCTGGAACACCGAGAAGTTGCAGATGTACTTGTCGGCCAACTTGTCGTTCAGCTCGTCCAGCACCTGGCGGTGCGAGCGCTGGCGGGCCTTGAGCGAGTTGTGCAGGCGGCGGCACACGGCGAAGTAGCACTGCTCGGCCAGGGCTTTTTCAGCCAGGGTCAGCTTGCCGTCGGCGTACTGCGCGGCCACGTCGCCCATGTAGTGGGTGGCGCGCCAGTAGGTCTCGGTGACCATCTCGATGTCGGTGGGGCCGAGCAGGTCGGCCAGCCACTGCACGGTCTCGGGCAGCGACTCCTTGTTCTCGATGGTCGGCATCTCGTCGTTGTGGCTCTCGACGTCGGTCACCTGGATCACCAGCATGGCGTGGTGCGCGGTCAGCGAGCGGCCACTCTCGGAGAAGATGTGCGGGTGCGGCAGGCCCTGCGCGTCGCAGAACTCCTTGAGCATCCCGACCACCACGCCGGCGTAGTCATCCATGTCGTAGTTGATCGAGCTGGCGTTGCGCGAGTGGGTACCGTCGTAGTCCACGCCCAGGCCGCCGCCGACGTCGATGTGATCGACCGGCAGGCCCAGGGCGCGCAGTTCGCCGTAATAGCGGATGGCTTCCTTGAAGCCGTGCTGGTAGTCGGCCAGGTTGGCGATCTGCGAACCCATGTGGAAGTGCAGCAGGCGTATGCCCTGGTCGAGCCCTGCGTCACGGAAGCGCTGCACCACCGAGATCAACTGGGCGGCGGACAGGCCGAACTTGGACTTCTCACCCCCGGTGTCGGCCCACTTGCTCGAGGCCAGCGACGACAGGCGCACACGCAGGCCGACCTGTGGCTTGACCTTCAGCTCCGCGGCTTCCTCGATCACCAGGGCGACCTCGGATTCCTTCTCGATGACGATGAACACGTTGTGGCCGAGCTTCTGGCCCATCAGCGCCAGGCGGATGAACTCGCGGTCCTTGTAGCCGTTGCAGACGATGGTGCCGCCCTTCGGCGCCAGCGCCAGCACCGCCAGCAGCTCGGGCTTGGAGCCGGCTTCCAGGCCGATGGAGACGTTCTGGGTGGCGATGATGTTCTCGACCACCGCTTCCTGCTGGTTGACCTTGATCGGGTACAGCGCGGTGTACTGGCTCTGGTATTCCAGGCGCGCGATGTTGGCGTCGAAGGCGCCGGTCAGCTGACGCACGCGGTCCTGCAGGATGTCGGGGAAACGGACCAGCAGCGGCAGCGACAGACCGCTCTGGCGCAGCTCCTGAACCTGCTCGAACAGGTCGATCGGCGCGCTGTCCGGGCCGTTGGGGCGCACTTCGACGCGCCCGGCCTCATTGATGGCGAAATAACCAGCGCCCCAATGGCGGATGCCATAAACACTGCGGCTGTCGGCCACGGTCCATTGGCTACCATCGTCTTTGCGTGTGCGTCGTACGGACATTCAAGTCCCCTATAGATAAGTCCAAGACACTGCCCCATCGGGTGGCGGGCGCAGTGTAGAAGCTGAAAATGACGAATCGTCCGTGCCCCCGGATAGACCCTGGCCACGGCATCGAGTTTAGAAAGCGCTGGGCGAAAAGTCGCGCGACGGCCTCAGCCGCCGGATTTTTTCGCCTTGAAGCCCTGTTTGATCAGCTCGCCGAGCAACAGTTCGACATGGTCGCCCTGAATCTCGATGACCCCATCCTTGAGCGCGCCGCCGGTGCCGCAACGACGCTTGAGCGTGCTGGCGAGCTCCTTGAGCTGTTCGAGGGGCAGCGGCACGCCGGTGATGGTGGTCACGGTCTTGCCGCCGCGACCTTTGCTTTCACGACGCACACGGGCAATGCCATCGCCTTCGGGGATGACCTGCTGCTTGCAGATGCAGGCGTCCACCGGCTGGCCACAGTCGGGACAGTGCCGACCGGCGTCGGTGGAATATACGAGACCGCCAAGGGCGGCGAAGGAAGAAGCTTTCTTGGCCACTTTTGTTCCTCTGTGCCGAGGACAAAAAACTGGTCGACGGGTGTCGACCGCGAAGCCCCACTCTGGCAGGGGCGGCGCTACTGCCGCAAGATCCTGCGACAGCCCGAAAAGGGCGCGCAGTGTAACGATAATTCTGCCTGTTGCTAAGTACAGGATTGCGCCATTTTACGAATGTTTTGCGACCTGGCTCATTGCGGCGCTACAACCTTGCCCGCGAGCTCGAACCTGGAGCCTGCAGCGAGGGCGCCTTGCTCCAACACCCGGTAACGATTCGTTTATGGCAATGACAGGAGCAGCCGCCATAGTACGGACTTCGCCAGCCCTCATGCAGGAGACCGTCCAATGAGTATTCCCGCCGTCAGCGCATTCATTGCCCGCTGGCACGAACTGCGCCTGGCTCCGCCCATGGCCTGGCAGGTGACCCAGGACAGCCACAACCAAGTCCTGGCATTGCTGGGCAGGCTGCCGCCAGGCTACCGGCGCCAGGGCGATTGCGCGGTCCACGAGACCGCGACCGTCGAACCGGGCGCAGTCCTGAAAGGCCCGATCATCATTGGCGCGGGTTGCTTCGTGGCCGCCGGGGCCTATCTGCGGGGCGGGGTCTACCTGGGCAGCCAGTGCGTCGTCGGCCCGAGCTGCGAGCTGAAAAGCAGCTTCATGCTCGACGGCAGCAAGCTGGCGCACTTCAACTTCGTCGGCGACTCGTTGATCGGCTCAACGGTCAATGTCGAAGCCGGCGCCATCATCGCCAACTATCGCAACGAGCTGGACGGCGCCCCCATCCGGATTCGCCACGGCGAGGGGGTCATGGAGACAGCGGTCAGCAAATTCGGCGCACTGGTCGGCGACGGCTGCAAGATCGGGGCAAACGCCGTTATCGCGCCTGGCGCACTCCTGCAACCGGGTACACAGGTGCCGCGCCTCGGGCTGATCGACCAGTACGCCTACGACTGAACACGGGCCTTGTAGCGCTCCGGGCTTGCGCCATTTCACGAAAAATTTGCGACCTCTATCGCGGGGCAAGCCCGCTCCCACGAAATAAGTGCTATTACGTGGGAGCGGGCTTGCCCCGCGATCGGTCAGATCAGGCCAGCCTGGTATCGCTGCAACGCCACCAACGAGTCGGGGCAGTACGGCAGCTTTGCGCTTTCGGCCTGGGCCTGCTCGACGCTGATGAACCGCGCCTCGATGACCTCCTCGGGCTGCAAGCGCAGCGGCCCGTCCCACACCGCCGAATACATCGCGCACCACAAGCGGTTGCCCGGCTGCTCGAAGTAGAAGGTCTCGTGAAAACCCAACTCGACGCCGCTCACCCCCAGCTCCTCGGCAAGCTCCCGCGCCGCCGATTCGGCGTAGGACTCCTGCACCCCGACCATGCCGCCGGCCGCCACATCCCAGTAACCGGGATACAGCGCCTTGCTCAGGGTGCGCCGGTGCACGCACAGTTCGCCCGCGCCGTTGAACAGCAAAATGAACGTGCAGCGCCCGATCAGGCCGCGCTCGCGCAGCTCGGCCCGTGGCAAGGCGCCGAGCAGTTGGTCATGCTCGTCGACCCAGACCACCAGCTCGGCGTCGGAGGCCGCGCGGTGCGCGACCTCGGCAGGATTGGTCGGCATATCAGCCCTGGGACAGCAGTTGGCGCAGGTCGATGACCGCGGCGTTGGCCCGGGAGATGTAGTTGGCCATCACCAGCGAGTGGTTGGCCCACATGCCGAAGCCGCTACCGTTGAGCACCATCGGGCTCCACAGCGCTTCCTGCGAGGCTTCCAGCTCGCGGATGATCTGCCGCACGCTGACCGTGGCGTTCTTCTTCGCCAGCACGTCGGCGAAGTCGACCTCGATGGCGCGCAGCAGGTGCGACAGCGCCCAGGCCTGGCCACGGGCTTCGTAGAACACGTTGTCGATCTGCAGCCACGGGGTCTCGACCACTTCCTCGTCGACCTGCGGCGCCTGGCCGGGGGCCACGGTCTCGGTCTTCAGGGTGTTGTTCAGCTTGACCCGGCCGACGCTGGCCGACAGGCGCTGCGACAGCGAGCCCAGGCGGGTGGCCACGTCGCCCAGCCAGTTGTTCAGGTTGTCGGCGCGGGTGTAGAAGATCGCGCCCTGGTCACCCTTGGCCAGACGAGTCTGATAGCGGTTCAGCGACTTGATGCCCTCTTCGAACTCCGACTCGCTGGACGGCAGGATCCAGCTCTTGTTGTCGAAGTTGAAACGCGGCTCGGCCTTGGCCAGGTCGGCGTCCTCGGTCGATTGCGACTGGGAGCGGGCGAAATCCTTGCGCAGGGCGCGGGACAGGTCACGTACCTGGACCAGCACGCCGTACTCCCAGCTCGGCATGTTGTCCATCCACAGCCCTGGTGGGAAGCGGTCGTTGGAGATGTAGCCACCCGGTTTGTCGAGCAGGGTGCCGGCGACGGTCTTGAGGGTCTCGACGGTGGTGTAGCCGATGACCATCTGCTGGCCGTTGCGCTCGGCGGCGGCCTGGGCGTTCTGCTGCACCGGGAACAGCTCGGGCTCCTGGCTCCAGTACCAGCCCAGGCCGATACACACCAGCAGGTAGAGGCCGATCAAGGTGCCCAGGGCACGGCTCCAGAGGCCACCGAGGTAGCTACGGGTGGCGGCGCCACGGGTTTCGACCCGCTCACGGGGCTCGGCCTTGGCCTCGCGGTTTTTCCAATCCAGCATGGCATTGTCCTTAATCAGTCACGAACGGTTCAGGGCTTGGACCACAGGCCTCGGCCAGGGTGCCACGACAAGCCCGCATGCCAGCACTATAAAGCAGACGCCGCCATTCGTATAAGCGACCATCGGGTCGGCAACTGAATGATGGTCCCTGAACACTTTGTTGACCCCAGGCACTCGCTTGTCGGAAAAGCAGTGCTAGCATAGAGCCATCATTGAACCTGCGCCCTCCCACTCATAAGTAGTCAGGACATGACCCAGCCAGCCGAGCCGAGCCACGAACGCCTCAAGCAGCACTTTGCCCAGCGGGTGATCCACCAGGCCCGGCAGATCCTCGAGATCTGGCAGCGCCTGCAGCGTGGCGAGTGGTCCAGCGGTGATCTGGGCGAGCTGTGCGAAGCCAACCTGCGCCTGCAACGCTACGCCGAACGCTTCGAGCAACCCGAGCACGGCAGCCTGTCGACGGCCATCGGCCAGACCCTGCGTGCCATCGAAGCCAACAGCGCGCGGCTCAACTCCGAGCTGATCAGCGAACTCAACCGCCTGATGCAGCGCCTGTCGCGCACCGGCCTGCGCAAAGGCGACCAGCTCGACAACGTGCCCCTGCCGCCGCTGCGCAAACCGGTGTACATCGTCCTGCAGGACCACGACCGCGCCGAGCGCCTGGCCCAGCAGCTGGAGTTCTTCGGCCTGACCGTGCAGGCGCTGTGCAGCGCCGAGGCGTTCCAGGCGTCGATGAGCGAGCGCCTGCCGTCGGCCATCGTCATGGACGTGGACTTCACCGGCAGCGGCATCGGCCTGCAACTGGCGGCCCAGGCCCAGCAGGGGCTGGAGCAGCCGGTACCATTGCTGTTCTTCTGCCTGCACGAGACCGACACCCCGACTCGCCTGGCCGCCGTGCGCGCCGGCGGCCAGGAGTTCCTCACCGGCACCCTGGACGCCTCCAGCCTGCTGGAGAAACTCGAACTGCTGACCAGCGCCACCCAGTACGACCCGTTCCGCGTGCTGGTGATCGACGACTCCCGCGCCCAGGCCCTGCACACCGAGCGCCTGCTCAACAGCGCCGGGATCATCACCCGCACCCTGACCGAGCCGATCCGCACCATGAGCGAGCTGGCCGACTTCCAGCCCGACCTGATCATCCTCGACCTGTACATGCCCGAGTGCACCGGCCCGGAGTTGGCCAAGGTGATCCGCCACAACGACCGCTACGTCAGCGTGCCGATCATCTACCTGTCGGCCGAGGACGACCTGGACAAGCAGCTCGACGCCATGAGCGAAGGCGGCGACGACTTCCTCACCAAACCGATCCGCTCGCGGCACCTGGTGACCACCGTGCGCAACCGCGCCGCCCGCGCCCGCCACCTCAAGGCGCGGATGGTGCGCGACAGCCTCACCGGGCTGTACAACCACACCCATATCCTGCAACTGCTCGAGGACTGCAGCTTCCGCGCCCGCCGCGAAGCGCAGCCGCTGAGCTTCGCCATGCTCGACATCGACCACTTCAAGAAGATCAACGACCGCCACGGGCACCCCATGGGTGACCGGGTGATCAAGAGCCTGGCGCTGTTCCTCAAGCAACGCCTGCGCAAGACCGACTTCATCGGCCGCTACGGCGGCGAGGAGTTCGCCATCGTCATGCCCAACACCGCGCTGGAGGCGGCGCACAAGGTGCTCGACGAGATCCGCCGGCGCTTCGCCGAGATCCATTACCCAGCGCAGCCGCATGACCTGCAGTGCACCTTCAGCGCCGGGGTGGTGCAGCTGGACGACAGCCTCGATGCGCTGACCATGGCCAGTGCGGCGGACGAGGCGCTGTACCGGGCCAAGCATGCCGGGCGCAACTGCGTGGTCAGGGTCGAGCCGTAGCCGCTGACATGGGCCGCTCTCATGGAAAACTCGTAACCCATTGATTTAACTCGATTCTGTAGGAGCGGCCTTGCGCCGCGAAAGGGCTGCGCAGCGGCCCCAGGTTCTGAGCCACCCTCGAAATTGCCGGGGCTGCTGCGCAGCCCTTTCGCGGCACAAGGCCGCTCCTACAGAGAGCAACCGGCAAACAATACCGGCACTGTGCCACTTTTTTATGGCGCCAACCCTCCGTCGTCATCACCCCGTCACAAAATCGCAATAACTTCAGGCCCCGACCTCTCCACTCCCCCTCCGCAGGAAGTTCGCGGCTATGCGCCTGAAGTGGCTGACCAATTTCAACACCCTGTTGCTGGTGACCGTGTGTATCGCCCTGGGCGCGACCCTGTGGTGGTCGCAACGCGCCCTGGAACGTCCCTATCAACTGATGGAGCGCTACCTGGGCCTGTCCCAGCAGTTCCAGAACGACGCCGCGCGCAATATCCAGGCCTACCTGGGCAGCGGCGACGCCCTGCGCCATGCTGCGGCGATGGAGGCCAACAAACAGTTGCAGGCCGCCCTGGCCGAATGGCCGCAGGAGCTGTCGGCCAAGCTGCGCCCGAGCCTCGACAGCCTGCAGGGCTTCACCGCCAACGAACTGCTCGCCGCCGGCAAGCTGGCCGGCGATCCCCAGGCCCTGCTGCTGCAGGCCGAGCGGGAGCTGGGGGCGAACCTCGAGCAACTGGCCGGCTACGCCCGCGACAGCGCCAGCAGCGATGCCGGCCGCTACCTGACGCCGCTGCTGGAGGCCTCGCTGCACCTGGGCCGGCTGTCCCTGGCCCGCGACAAGCTGGTCAGCAGCGGCCGCGCCGAACTGGCCGCCGAGGTGGAGCGCGAACTGCAGCTGATCGCCGCCCAGGCCCAAGCCATCGACGGCCTGCCGCTGCTGGGGGTGACCCGCGCCGCCGAATCCAACGCCGACGACTTCGCCGCGATGATGGGCCTGGAATCCCAGGCCAGCAGCCAGCAGGAAGACGTCGCCGTGGGCCTCAAGCGCGAACTGCACAGCCTGCTCGGTCGCTACCCCGGCGAACTGCAGCGCACCCGCGAGCAGATCGAGCGCCGCGCCGCCCTGGCCGCCAGCACCGGCGAGCGCCTGGAGGCGGTGCAGCAGGCCATCGCTGGCCTCGAGCCCGAGGTGCGCGGCCTGCACGCCACCATCGCCGGCGAGGTGCGCCTGATCCAGGGCCTGATGATCGGCCTGATTCTGCTGATCGCCCTGCTGATCGACACCCTGCAGCGCCGCCTGGCACGCACCCTGACCAGCCTGGCGCCAGCACTGTCGCGCTGGGCCGAGGGCGACTTCGCCCAGGCCATCGCCCTGGGCCGCACCAACCGCGAGCTGCACGATATCCAGGAATCGCTGAACCGCCTGCGCCAGTACCTGGTGGAGCTGGTCGGCACCATTCGCCACAACGCCGAACAGGTGGCCGGCAGCAGCCATGCCCTGGCCGGCATGAGCAGCGCCCTGCACGACGGCGCCGAGCGCCAGGCCGGCGACACGGCGCAGATCCGCGACGCCCTGGGTGAGCTGGAGGCGACCATCCAGCAGGTGGCCGGCGATGCCAGCGCCGCCGCCGAGGCCAGCCGCGATGCCGGCCGGGCCGTGGAGCAGGGCCAGACGGTGATCGGCCAGAGCCTGTCCGGCCTGCGTTCGCTGGTCGACGAGGTGCAGGGCAACGCGCGGATGATCGAACAACTGGCGGAAGAGTCGGCGACCATCGGTGGCGTGCTCACGGTGATCCGGGCGATTGCCGAGCAGACCAACCTGCTGGCCCTCAACGCCGCCATCGAAGCGGCCCGGGCCGGCGAGATGGGCCGTGGCTTCGCCGTGGTCGCGGATGAAGTGCGCTCGCTGGCCCAGCGCACCACCGGCGCCACCGGTGAGATCCAGGCGTTGATCGACCGCCTGCAGCAGGCCGCCCGCAGTTCGGTGGACGGCATGCGCACTCAGCTGGAGCACGCCGAGGCCACCGCCAACCAGGCGCAGTCGGCCGATGGCGCGCTGGACGCGATCGTCAGCGCCATCCGCACCATTGCCGACACGGCGGTGCGGATCGCCGATGTGACCGCGCAGCAGACCGGCGCGGTGAGCGAGATCCGCGATCACAGCGAGCGGATTCATGAGCTGGGTGAGGACAACTTGCAGCGCATTGGCGAAGGGCGTGAGCAGGGCGAGCAGTTGCTCAAGCTGGGGGGTGAGCTGAATACGGCGGTGCGGGCGTTCCGGCTCTAGCCATCTGCTTGATGGGGCTGCTTCGCAGCCCATCGCGGCACAAGGCCGCTCTCATGGAACAAAACATAATTCTCTGATCTGACTGGGGCAGCGTGGGAGCGGGCTTGCCCCGCGATGCGGCGTTTGGCACCGGCTACGCCGGTGATCGCGGGGCAAGCCCGCTCCCACGCTGGAACTCTGTTCCCTGCGCGACAGCGTAGCCCGGAGGGCTGGGCGATCTCCTACAGGGTTCGCGCATCTCTGTAGGAGCGGCCTTGTGCCGCGATGGGCCGCAAAGCGGCCCCAATCTCGACCAACTCCGCTATCATGCCGCCACGTTCCACCTCGCGAGTCCGCCATGCGCCGCCTGTTTTTCCTGCTGTTCCTGCTGCTGGCCAGCCCCGTCTTCGCCACGGGCCTGCTCGACAACCGCCCCAGCGCCACCCTCGGCGCCGCCTCCAACAGCGCCGACTTCCTGCCGGTGCACGAAGCCTTCAAGCTCAGCCTGGTCCAGGCCGATGCCCAGACCGTCAAGCTGCGCTTCGTCGCCACCGACGGCTACTACCTCTACCGCCACCGCTTCCAGTTCCGTACCGAGCCCGCGGATATCCGCCTGGGCGCGCCGAACATCCCCAAGGGCGAGGCCAAGCACGACGAGTTCTTCGGCGATGTCGAGGTCTATCACGGCGTGCTCGACATCGAGCTGCCACGCAATGACCCACGCACCTTCACCCTGCTGGTGGGCTACCAGGGCTGCGCCGACAAGGGCCTGTGCTATCCGCCGGAAACCGCGCGGCTGAGCATCGACGGCCAAGGCGCCCCGCTGCCGGCAACCGCCGAGCAGGGCTGGACCTGGAAATCGCTGCTGCTGTTCTTCCTCGCCGGGGTCGGCCTGACCTTCACCCCGTGCGTGCTGCCGATGCTGCCGATCCTTTCCGGCGTGGTCCTGCGCGGCCAGGTCGGCGGCCTGCGCGGGCTGTCGCTTTCACTGGCCTACGTGCTGCCGATGGCGGCAAGCTTCGCCGTGCTCGGCGCGCTGATGGGCCTGTTCGGCGCCGGTCTGAACCTGCAGGCGCGCCTGCAATCGGCCTGGGTGCTGGTGCCGTTTGCCGCGTTCTTCGTGCTGTTCGCCCTGGCCATGTTCGGCCTGTTCGACATCAAGCTCCCACAGGCCCTGAGCAGCCGCCTGGACAACCTCGCCCACCGCACCAAAGGTGGCTCGCTGCTCGGCGCGGCGGTGCTCGGCGTGCTCTCCAGCCTGCTGGTCTCGCCCTGCGTGTCGGCGCCGCTGGCCGGCGCCTTGCTGTACATCAGCGCCAGCGGCGACGCCCTGGGCGGCGCGCTGAAACTGTTCGCCCTGGGCCTGGGCATGGGCGCGCCGCTGTTGCTGGTGGCCACCGGCGGCGCGGCCTGGCTGCCGAAGAGCGGGCCATGGATGAACACGGTAAAGAACGCCATCGGCGTGCTGCTGCTGGGCCTGGCCATCGGCCTGCTCAGCCGCGTGCTGCCGGGGCCGGCCACCCTGCTGCTGGTCGGCCTGCTGGCCGCCGGCGTGGCGCTGTTCCTCGGCGCCCTGGAGTTCGTGGTCAAGACCCCACGCCAGCGCCTGGCGCAACTGCTGGGCCTGGCGCTGCTGGTGTACGCCCTGGCCTGCTGGTATGGCGCACTGAGCGGCCAGGGCGACCCGCTGCACCCGCTGCCACCACCAGTCGCGGCCAGCGGCGTCGCGCCGACCAAGGCCAACGCCTGGCAGACCCTTACCACCCCCGCCGCCCTCGACGCCGCCCTGGCCGAGGCCAAGGCCGCCGGCCAGCCGGTGCTGCTCGACTGGTACGCCGACTGGTGCATCAGCTGCAAGGTGATCGAGCACGAAGTGCTCAATGCGCCGCAAGTCCAGCCGCAACTGGGCGCCTTCCGCCTGCTGCGCTTCGATATCACCGAGAGCAACGCCGAACAACGCGCCCTGCTCGACCGCTACCGGCTGTTCGGCCCTCCCGCGCTGATGTTCTTTGCCGCGAACGGCAGCGAAATGACCACCGATCGGGTCATCGGCGAGATAAACGCCGGCGATTTCGCCCAGGTATTGACGCGCGTGCGCGGCCAACTCGGGCTATAACTTCCCGCGTCCAGTGAAAAAACCCCGCAGCGGTGACCAGACTTAATCATCTGGTCACATACTTTGCGCGAATCTCGGACATCGTGCTGGCTATTGCCGGGAACTGGACACTCAGCGCCGCTTGCGGCATAGTCGCCGCGCTATGTCGAATTGCCCTACAAAACCAAGGAATCGCAGATGGCAACCCTACTGGTGCTGCACGGCCCCAACCTGAACCTGCTCGGGACCCGCGAACCGGGCCACTATGGCGCCGCCACCCTGGCCCAGATCAATCAGGACCTGGAGCAGCGCGCCCGCGCCGCCGGCCACCATCTGCAATACCTGCAGAGCAATGCCGAATACGAATTGATCGACCGCATCCATGCCGCGCGCAACGAAGGCGTGGACTTCATCCTGATCAATCCGGCCGCTTTCACCCACACCAGCGTCGCATTACGTGACGCATTGCTCGCGGTGAGCATCCCATTCATCGAAGTGCACCTCTCGAACGTGCACAAGCGTGAACCGTTCCGCCACCACTCCTACTTTTCCGATGTTGCCGTAGGGGTGATCTGCGGTCTCGGTGCCACCGGTTACCGGCTGGCCCTGGAGTCCGCGCTGGAACACCTGGCTGCCAACGCACAGCCCTGATGACACAAGGCCTTGGCCCCTTCGGGCCGAGGCTCATGAAGAAACGTTTTCGACACGTTTTAAAAATACGTCCCCGACCGAACCTTGGGAGTTGATGATTAATGGATATCCGTAAAGTCAAGAAGCTGATCGAACTGCTGGAAGAGTCTGGCATCGACGAACTGGAGATCAAGGAAGGCGAAGAGTCCGTTCGCATCAGCCGTCACAGCAAGACCCCGGCCGGCGCCCAGTACTTCGCCGCCCCGGCCCCGATGGCCGCTCCGGTTGCCGCTGCTGCACCTGTTGCCGCCGCCGCTCCAGCCGCTGAAGCCGCTGCCGCTGCTCCGGCCCTGAAAGGCACCGTGGTTCGCTCGCCAATGGTCGGTACCTTCTACCGCAAGCCTTCGCCAACTTCGCCAAACTACGCCGAAGTCGGCCAGGCCGTGAAGAAAGGCGACACCCTGTGCATCGTCGAAGCCATGAAGATGATGAACCACATCGAATCCGACATCGGCGGTGTGATCGACGCCATCCTCGTGGAAGACGGCCAGCCGGTTGAGTACGACCAGCCGCTGTTCACCATCGTTTGATTCGCGGAGAACCAACGATGTCTGGGAAACTTGAAAAAGTCCTGATCGCCAACCGTGGGGAAATTGCCCTGCGGATCCTGCGTGCCTGCAAAGAGCTGGGCATCAAGACCGTCGCCGTGCACTCCACGGCCGACCGTGAACTGATGCACCTGGGCCTGGCAGACGAGTCGGTCTGCATCGGCCCTGCATCGTCCAAGGACTCCTACCTGCACATCCCGGCGATCATCGCCGCCGCCGAAGTGACAGGTGCCACCGCCATCCACCCAGGCTACGGCTTCCTCGCGGAAAACGCCGATTTTGCCGAGCAGGTGGAAAATTCCGGCTACATCTTCATCGGCCCGAAAGCCGACACCATTCGCCTGATGGGCGACAAGGTGTCGGCCAAGGACGCGATGATCAAGTCGGGCGTACCGACCGTGCCGGGCTCCGACGGCCCGCTGCCGGAAGACCCGGAAACCGCGCTGGCGATCGCCCGCGAGGTCGGTTACCCGGTGATCATCAAGGCCGCTGGCGGCGGCGGTGGTCGCGGCATGCGCGTGGTGCACAAGGAAGAAGACCTGATCGAATCGGCCAAGCTGACCCGTACCGAAGCCGGTGCCGCGTTCGGCAACCCGATGGTCTACCTGGAGAAGTTCCTGACCAACCCACGTCACGTGGAAGTCCAGGTACTGTCCGACGGCCAGGGCAACGCCGTGCACCTGGGCGACCGTGACTGCTCGCTGCAGCGCCGTCACCAGAAGGTCCTGGAAGAAGCCCCGGCCCCGGGCATCGACGAGAAGGCCCGTCAGGAAGTCTTCAAGCGTTGCGTCGACGCGTGCATCGAGATCGGCTACCGCGGTGCCGGTACCTTCGAGTTCCTGTACGAGAACGGCCGCTTCTACTTCATCGAGATGAACACCCGCGTCCAGGTCGAGCACCCGGTTTCGGAAATGGTCACCGGCATCGACATCGTCAAGGAGATGCTGAGCATCGCCGCTGGCAACAAGCTGTCGTTCCGCCAGGAAGACGTGGTGATCCGCGGTCACTCGCTGGAGTGCCGGATCAACGCCGAAGACCCGAAGAAGTTCATCCCGAGCCCAGGCAAGGTGAAGCACTTCCACGCCCCGGGCGGCAACGGCGTGCGCGTCGATTCGCACCTGTACAGCGGCTACTCGGTTCCGCCGAACTACGATTCGTTGATCGGCAAGCTGATCACCTACGGCAAGGACCGCGACGAAGCCATGGCGCGCATGCGCAATGCCCTGGACGAGATCGTCGTCGACGGCATCAAGACCAACATCCCGCTGCACCGCGACCTGGTGCGTGATGAAGGTTTCTGCAAAGGCGGCGTCAACATCCACTACCTCGAGCACAAACTGGCCAACCAGGAGTGATCGCGTTAGCGTGATGAAAAAGCCCCGGCCCCGTGCCGGGGTTTTTTTTGCCCTTCAGAAGGCCCGTTCGGCCGCTTTAATGGAACAAAACAAAATTCTTTGATTTGACTCCGGCAGCGTGGGAGCGCGGCCCCCAGGGCTGGGCGATCTCCTACAGGTATCGCGTCCCCCCAACAACCCAATGGAACCCCGCCCAAACCCACGCAGTCCACCGATCAGGCCAACCTCTCAAGGCCTCAAAGGAGACTCCCATGAAAGGCACTGCGCTATCCGCCCTGTTCGCGGCCGCCACCCTGCTGGCCTCGCCTGTGTTCGCCGCCGACGACCTGTGCGCTATGAACCTGCAGAAGATCGACGACAGCATGGCCACCGCCGGCGCCACCTCCGAAGGCCTGGACAAGGCCATCACCGAGCATGTGGACCAGGCCAAGGCCGCCCAGGCAAAAGGCGATACCAAGGAATGCATCGCCATCACCAGCAAGGTACTCGAGCGCCTGGAGAAGACCGAGAAAGGCAGTGGCTCGGCCGGTGGCAGCGGTACTTGAGCCCTGCGCCAGCGCGGGCGGCCGAACCATCTGTCGACGCCGCCCGTGTAAGCGCGTATACTCGGTCTTGCGTGCTGAAAAGCGCGTTCAGCTAGAGCTGAGTGTGGGGCCGATTAGGATTCGACGCCGGTAGCGAAACTCTAGGTGCATGCCGAGTTGGTAACAGAACTCGTAAATCCACTGTTGCAACTTTCTATAGTTGCCAATGACAATGACTACGGCATGGAGAAAATGGCCGCTTAATGCGGTCACTTGACCCACTGCTTCTGGTAGCTTCGGCTCCAGCAATCATCAGGGGATGCCTGTAAACCCGAAATGATTGTCATACAGAACAGGATCGTCGTGCAGCACGTTGGGGGCGAAGCGACTAAAACTTACCCAACTCATCCAAAGCACCCTGCCCGTCGGGCGGCTGCGGATTAAATCAGTAGACACGGCTAAGCATGTAGTACCGACAGCGGAGTACTGGCGGACGGGGGTTCAAATCCCCCCGGCTCCACCAAATCCTAAGAAGAAGACGCCCTAGGGCGTCTTTTTTTGTGCCTGGGATTCAGTGCCTCGGCGGCAGCACGCCGTCGCCGCTCCCCTCCTCCTTCATCGCCTCCAGCTTGCAGAACTGCTCGCTGGCCAGCCGGCTGATTATTCGGATCGCCTGATGAATACCGGCTGTGTTGCGGAAGCTCAGTTGCGGGTTGTGCTCGCACTCCAGCACCTCGTCATGCTGGACCAGCGCCTCGCCAAGCAGTTCGAGGGTCCAGACGTAGCTCTGGAGGGTAGACAGGCGTTCATGGTCAGACATGGGGCACCTCACGGTTGGCACGGATGGCGAGGGACTGGCTGTCGCTCGGGTAGAAGGTTGGGGATGGGCTGGCCGCGGGGGTTGGGCGGTGGAGAGCGGATGCGAGGATCCTGCTCAGAATGCGAATAAGCATGCATGAGACTCCAAGTTTGAGATTGGAGCTACCACGATCCTTCCTACGGGATTGGGTGGCAGCTATGTGTGGGGTAGGAATACCGGGAAACTTGGAACCCGGCCAGGCCGAAGCCTGCCCACACACAGCCGCCATGACATCGCAGCAGACGCAAAAAAGGCGCCAGCCGTTATGATGGGGCGCCTAGTGCGAGCGCCAAGTTTACCAGCAGGTTCCTACACCTGGTCGCAGAATTTGCTGCGACTTGGGGAATGTAGCCTTAGGGCGGATCTGTTCGCAACAGATAGCGTGGAAGGAAATTTCCTAAAAGGGGGTAGTTTGACCAATTAGCCCCTAAGGCGACCGCTGTGGCATTGATGGACCCTCAACTAAAACCACGCCTCACAGAGCGTTTCGGCTTGATTTAGGATCAGTTGCGTAGCCCCTTCCTCCTGATCAGGCGGATATTTGTACTTACGCAGGATCCGCCGCACCAGAATGCGTAGTTTGGCCCGTACGCTTTCGCGGCTGCTCCAATCAACGCTGACGTTAGCCCGCAGGCTGGCGGTTAGCTCGTGGGCGATTTTGGCCAGGATCTCATCGCCCAGCTCGCGCACAGAGGCCTCGTTCTTGGCCAAGGCATCGTAGAACGCCAGTTCGTCATCGTTGAGCCCCAAGGCATTGCCACGCAGACTGGCGGCAGCGAACTTCTTGGCCATCTCGATTAACTCTTCAATGACCTGAGCGGTTTCGATTGAGCGATTTTGGTAACGTTTGATCACATTGGCCAATAGTTCAGAGAATTTCTTCTCCTGTGTCAGGTTGGTGCTGTAACGACTTTTGATTTCACCTTCAAGCAAACGCTCCAATAGTTCGACCGCTAGGTTCTTCTCCGGCAGGTTGCGCACCTCGGCGAGAAACGCATCATCAAGCAGGCCGATATTGGGCTTGTCCAGGCCCACTGCCTCGAAGATGTCTACCACCTCTCCGGAGGCCACCGCATTACCGATAATCTGGCGGATGGCCAACTCACGTTCTTCGTCTGTCTTTTTCTGCTGACTGACTTCACGCTTGATTAAGATCACCTTGATCGCCTGGAAGAACGCCACTTCCTCGCGAACAGCCTTGGCTTCATCCAGGGTGCAGCACAGGGAGAAAGCTTTGCTCATGGCCAGTGCGTTGTCGGCAAAACGCTTCTTGCCGTCTTTCAGGCCCAACACATGGTTGGCGGCGCCAGCCAGCAGCTTGTGCCCGCCGGTGAGGAAATCGCTGTAGTCAAAGCCATGCAGCAGGCTACGCAGGACGTCGAGCTTCTCCTCCAGCACTGCATAGGCTTCATGGGCATCCACGGTAGGTCGGCCCTTGCCCTTACTGCCGGTGTACTCCTTAAGTGCAGCTTTCAGCTCATTGGCGATACCGATGTAATCCACCACCAAACCGCCCTGCTTGTCCTTGAATACGCGGTTTACTCGGGCGATGGCCTGCATCAGGTTGTGGCCCTTCATCGGTTTGTCCACGTACAGGGTATGAACGCACGGCGCATCGAAGCCAGTCAGCCACATATCACGAACGATCACCAACTTGAGCGGGTCTAGGGGATCCTTGAAGCGTTTTTCCAAGCGTTTTTTGACCTGGCCGGGATAGATGTGCGGCCGTAGCAAGGCCTTGTCCGAGGCGCTGCCGGTCATGATGATCTTGATCGCGCCTTTCTCTGGATCGTCGTCGTGCCACTCAGGACGCAAGGCGACAATTTCGTTGTACAGGTGCACACAGATATCGCGGCTCATGGCCACCACCATCGCTTTGCCGGGCATCTGCCCCACACTCACCATGCCCTGATTACGCTCCTCGAAATGCTTGACCAGGTCAGCGGCCACGCTACGAACACGTGGTTCTGCACCAACCACTCGCTCCAGGGCGGCCCAACGACTTCTCAGCTTGGCCTGCTGGTCGTCCTCCTCATCTTCGGCCAGTTCATCGACCTGCTCGTCAATCGCTGGCAGCTCACTCTCTTTCAAGGACAGCTTGGCCAGACGCGACTCGTAGTAGATGGCAACGGTCGCACCGTCTTCAGTGGCCTGCTGCATATCGTAGACGTGGATGTATTCACCGAAAACCGAGCGGGTGTCGCGGTCTTCGCTGGATACCGGGGTGCCAGTAAAGGCCACGAAGGTGGCGTTCGGTAGCGCATCGCGCAGGTGCTGGGCATAGCCCACCTGGTAACGGGTTCGGCTCTCGGCGGCCTGCAGTACCTCCGAGGTTTTCAGCTCGGCGCCAAATCCGTACTGAGTGCGATGCGCTTCGTCGGCGATGACCACGATGTTCGGGCGCTCGGACAGCACCGGGAAGGTGTCTTCGTCCACACCAGGCATGAATTTCTGGATGGTGGCGAAGACAATACCGCCGCTCGGCCGATTGGCCAGTTTACGGCGTAAGTCACCGCGTGACTCCACCTGGACGGGTTGTTCGCGCAGTAGATCCTGAGACAGCGAGAACACCCCGAACAACTGGCCATCCAGGTCGTTCCGATCAGTGATCACCACGATGGTTGGGTTCTCCATCGCCGCCTCTTGCATCACACGGGCAGCGAAGCACGTCATGGTAATGCTCTTGCCCGAGCCCTGGGTGTGCCAGACAACTCCCCCCTTGTGGGTGCCACCGGGACGCGAGGCGGTGACGACCTGCTGAATGGCGGCGCGCACGGCGTGGAATTGGTGATAGCCGGCAATCTTTTTCACCAACCGGCCGTCATCCTCGAACAACACAAAGTAGCGCAGATAATCGAGCAGCACCGCCGGAGCCAAGGCACCACGCACCAGGGTCTCCAGTTCGTTGAACTGACCCAACGGATCAAGTGTTTGGCCGTCGATGGTACGCCAGTTCATGAAACGCTCGGCATCGGCGGACAGGGAGCCCATCCTTGCTTCGCTACCGTCAGAAATCACCAGGATTTCGTTGTACTGGAACAGATCGGGAATCTGCTCCTTGTAGGTCTGGATCTGATCGAAGGCTTTGCCCAGGTCGGCCTTCACATCCGCCGGATTCTTAAGTTCCAGCAGTACCAATGGCAGGCCGTTGACGAACAGGATGATGTCCGGACGCCGGGTATGTTTCGGCCCCTGAATGCTGAACTGATTGATGGCCAGCCAATCGTTGGCCTTCACCTCGACCCAGTCGATCAGGCGCACGAAATCGCCACGGGTTTCGCCGTCCTTTTGATACTGCACCGGCACGCCGCTGACCAACAGGCGGTGGAACAAGCGGTTGGCCGACAGCTGTACCGGCAGGCCCAGTTCCTGAACCTGTTTGAGGGCATCCTCTCGTGCGACCAGCGGCACCGTGGGGTTGAGCTTGGCGATGGCGCTGCGCAAGCGCTCGACCAAGAGCACCTGACGGTAGTTGTCACGTTCCGGGTTCTCGCCGTCATAGGCGATAGTCGGGCCGTACACATGGCGGTAGCCCACCTCTGCCAGCCAGCCGAGGGTTTCCTGCTCCAATTGGTCTTCGGTCATTCCACTTCACTTCCTGTGTTCCGTTACCCGGCAAGCTGCGCCCCGAGCTCGACAATACTCGGCAGGTTGCGGTCCAAGGTTCCGGGCAAATCGTATAAAAGTTGGTATTTGGCGGCACCGACGGATTTGTCGATACCAGCTAGCGTGTATTCGGCCACCACCTGCCCAGTAATAACGCTAGTTTCATCAATCGCGAGCTTCCCACTCCCTGGCCGCTATTTCGCCAGTCTGATGGAAGCGCCGTACGCGGCCTAGAAACTCGGCGAAGTCAGCATTTTCTGCCGTTAGCCGGTTGCACATATCCCAGTCGACTTCACTTCGTTCGCGAGCTGGGATCAGAATCTGGCTTTCCGTCGGGCTCTGTACGTCTAGCTGAATCACACCAATGCCATGTGAAGCGGCGAGCATGCGCAACTCTTTGAGTGTGCCGTCGCCCTCTACTGTGGCGGCTACCAGATAGCCGAAATGCGCCCAAGAGGAGTTGGACACGGCCTGAAAGAAACTCTTGCGCGCGTTGGAGCGGTTGAGCAGCAACTTGACTTCGAAGGACCACAATCGAGCACGGCGATCACCCAACACACGGACGCAGTCACGCAAATCTGACGTCCAGTCGGCCGTCAGGTCTTCCAGACCGACCAGATCTGGATGCAGCCATTCGTTGCCCCCAGTGCCCGCACGGTTGGACGAACGTTTTTCGTTGATCCGCATCGCGTACACGCGCTGCTCGTCGGTCAGCAGGTACTCCGCCAAATACGGATAGAGCGCATGCTCACGCAGCGGCGATGGCTCAGGCAGGTCTGATGCAACGAGGGTGACCCCTTCAGCAGCCGCCACCTCAGCGTTGGCATCCATCTCCGACCAGTAATAGTGACGTGGTCGTCCTTCGGTCGTTTTTAGTTGCGGGTGCATCTGCTGCCATCGCGGGCGTGAGCCAGAGATCTCTGCCACCAGTTGCTGCACCAGATCATTGTCAGTCTGGATGTAGCTGGCACTGCCGGCTTTCTTAACCGCGCATTCGGCAGGAAACTGCTCGAATATCCATTGAGCCAGCTCGCGGGCGGTTTGCTGGGTATCGGGCAGGTTCTGTAGCCGTTCGATGACACGTTGCCGCAGATTCAGTGCCATCTCAGACTGCCTCCGACAACATGGTCTCTATGGCGGCTTCCACTTCCGGCAGGCGCAGCTTGCCGGAGATCAGGCGCGGCAGTAGAGCGTCACGGAGCTGGGTGAGAGTTTGGGCTTTCTTTAGATTCTCCTTTATCCGCTCCATCATTGGAGAGAGGGTAGTTTCGAACTCACAGATAATCCGCTCACTTGGGTAAACGATAGAAACCCCAGCTAAAGTGTCGCGAGTGATGGTATCGAACACTGACCCATGCGCACGCTGCTTTAGAGACTCCACGAGACGATATGTATTAAAATAAGTGAAATACGAATCGCCAGCTCTACCACACAAGCCATAACACGATTGATTCATTGCCATATTTCGCCCAACAAGCGCTAGTCGACCGACTGTACCTCGCGCGGAAATAATGGTTGTACCTGCTGGCAGAAGTTTGGTTGCGGAGTTATTCAGCCCAGCAGCGGTGATGTGCTTTTCAGTGTCGATGACAAACACATCTGATTTTTTTGGTGCGTCGACAACGGAGAACCAAGGAATATCACCACCCCAATAGTCAGCGACGGAAGTCTTTGGCGTACCGCCACCAATTACAACGATTGTTTCAGTGAAAGGCACTGTCTTCCAAGACTTTGGCACCAACCCCAGCTCAGACTCTTCAAAACTGTCCGGAAATAACGCCGCAGTCACCGCATCCATACCTCCCGGCTCAAGCCCTTCGGCCTTGGCCCGTACCGGGTCGAAATCGATAAACCAGGATTTGAATAGCGCCTGGGCGATGGCTTCCAAGGTAGTATTGGTTTCGCGAAGCAGGGTGATGCGGTCGTCGAGAGCTCCAAGAGTCGCAGCGATACTAAGTTGTGCTTTTAGGGGCGGCAGATTGATCGGAACAGCTGAGAGAATTCCGGTGTTCAAGTTTGGCATGGTCGCGCCGACGGCATGACGAATCAGCCACTCTTTAGTTTCTGGAAGCCGAAGACAATACGATATAAATTTTGCGTCTGCAATCGTTTCATCTCCCAACCTAACTTTTAGACAGCCGGTCCCACAGAGCCATCCTACTTCATGCGGGCGAACCAGCGCACTCTTGGTTACATCTCCACGACGGCTGAATACTATATCTCCGATTCTTAACTTATGCTGAGATAAGCGCTCAACATCAAAGCTATCAATACGGGCTATGCCGCCCTCATCAATTCCGCCTTCACTAATATTAGTTGGCATCACGACAGGGATGCCAAGCTCCTTGTAATCTGACGTATGCAGTTGACTACCGAAAGGGCCCGTCTGGATAGCCCCACCTTGAGCCCCACAAATTTCCCCTAATGTCGTATTCAGCCACTCAAAACTCATAGCCCAGCCCCCCCAACTTCTGGCGAATCAACTGATCGAGCTCGGCGCCCTTGGCCAGTTGCTCGCCCAACAGCGCAGTAAGACTCTGCATCTTGACGGCAAAGGCTTCGTCGTGATCCTCGACGACCTCAGCGCCGACATAACGGCCAGGGGTCAATACATGACCATGCTCTGCGATTTCCGCTAGGGGCACGCTACGGCAGAAACCAGCCACATCGGCGTAATCGCCTATTTCACTCCCCTCATCCAACGGCACACCGCGCCAACTTGCCACAGTCTGGGCAATGCGTTCGATGTCGCTATCGAGCAGCTCGATCTGCACTCGGCTGATATTGGTGCCGAGCTTGCGTGCGTCGATAAACAGCACCTCGCCAGGGCGTTTGGTTTTCTGCTTGGCCAAGAACCAAAGGCAGGCCGGGATCTGCGTGTTGAAGAACAGCTGACCAGGCAGCGCGACCATGACTTCGACCACATCGGCCTCGACCATGGCCCGACGAATTTCGCCTTCGTTGTTCTGGCTGGAGCTCATCGAGCCATTGGCCAGGACGATGCCGGCACGACCACTAGACTTGAGGTGGAACAGCATGTGCTGCAGCCAGGCGTAGTTGGCGTTGCCGGCGGGCGGCGTGCCGTAGACCCAGCGCGAATCGCCGTCGAGGCTCTTATGCCACCAGTCGCTGACGTTGAACGGCGGGTTGGCCAGGACGAAATCGGCGCGTAGGTCACTGTGCTGGTTGCGCACGAAGGTATCACCCGGCTCTTTGCCAAGATTGAAGTCGATGCCGCGGATCGCCAGGTTCATTGCCGCCAGACGCCAGGTGGTCGGGTTGGACTCCTGGCCGTAGATCGACACGTCGCCCAGCTTGCCACCGTGTGCCTCGATGAATTTTTCCGACTGCACGAACATGCCGCCGGAGCCACAGCACGGGTCGTAGACCTTGCCGTGGTGCGGATTGAGCACGGCGACAAGAGTCTTGACGATGCTCGCCGGGGTGTAGAACTGGCCACCCTTCTTGCCCTCGGCGCTGGCGAACTGGCCAAGGAAGTATTCATAGACTTGGCCGAGCAGGTCGCGAGCGACGTTGGCGTCACCACCAAAACCAATGGTCGAGATCAGGTCGACCAACTCGCCGAGCTTGCCATCCGGCAACTGGACGCGGGCATAGCGCTTGTCGAGGATGTTCTTCAGCGACGGGTTTTCCGCTTCGATGGCGGCTAGCGCCTCGTCGATAAGCTTGCCGATGTCGACCTGCTTGGCGGCGGCCCGGAGCGATTCCCAACGAGCCGCTTCCGGTACCCAGAACACGTTGACTTCTTTGTAGTAGTCGCGCTCCTCCAGTTCCCCAGCCAGGTCGTCGGGATCATCACTGCCCAGGTAGTAATCATCCGCGGCGTCGGCAAAGCGACGCTCCAGCTCGGCACGGCGGCCGGCGAAGCTGTCGGAGATGTACTTGAGGAAGATCAGGCCAAGAACGATGTGCTTGTACTCGGCAGCGTCCATGTTGGCGCGCAGCTTGTCGGCGGTGGCCCACAGAGTCTTTTCCAGATCCTGTAGGGTGCTGCTGGTGGCGCTGACGGCGGCCTTGCGCCCGCGTTTCTTTTTTGCCGGTTCCAATTCTGGCCCGGCCTCGACTTCGTTCGGCGACAGGCGAGTGCGGGCCTGCTTGAGTGCCTGTTCAGCGAGGCTGTTGGCGACCTGATCGGTCCCCTTTTTATCCGACATGGACTGTTCCCTACATACGACGCAGATGAATTGCGTGATAAAAAATGAAAACCCGGTCACAGGGGCCTGGGCGAAGATAGCTGCATGATACCGGGGCAGATAGCTTTCAGTTCAACTTCCTCGGCATGATCGACACCCTAGCGGCGTCAGCATATGCGACCGAAGATGCAAATTTTTGCGCACAGTAGGTCGTTGAGCTGCCAGCGCCAAGACTGGACGTGCCCACAGGTAAGCAATCCAGGCATACCCCGCTGGCGATACTGCGCTAGGTACGCCTCAGCTGGCGAGAACGCCCGCATTTGCAAATGCTGCGATGAACAGTCCGTACACATAATTGACATATCACTGGGTATAAAAACCCGCTGACCAAGAAATCTTGAAGCAAGGATACGTCAAAGTTGCCTTGCACTCTGCTTTGTCCAAGTGCGTGCTCCGTTGGTTCTTCAGCCCCTTCTTTGCCTGCACCGGCAAAGGCCCGGCTAGCCCTTATCGCTGTTGAATCGATGCGCTAGGTGTTCAAGTCAATCAGGCCCTGTGCATTGATCTTGAGGTGTAACCGCTTGAGCATCTTGTTGAAGGCTCCTTGGTTTCACCTGTCTCGAAATCCCTGGTAGACCGTCGATCAAGGCCCGAATCGTTCAGGCATGTCCCGCCAGGTTGCACCGGAGCACAGCACCTGTTGAGCAGCAGGCGATCGTCAACTCTTGGACGCCCAGTACGCCGATGTACGGTGAAAAGATCAGCGATCAATCTCCCATTCTCCGTCGGAAAATTCGTACCGCTTGGACATGGCAGAATCCTTCGCCTAAAAGGCGAGAACCCTAAAAAATCAGGCCTCCAGAGGCTTCGGTCAGGTTTCAAGGGTCTTCATCAAGAGCCTAAAGCCTGCGACCGCACTCGCGCAGTACCACCGGTACTGTTGACACTGCACAAGGAGCTGCCTATAGTAGCGACAATAAAGCAGTACTGGCGATACTGCTAAACATAACACCTAGGAGGGACACATGAAAAAAGCGAAGCTCTGCCTGATTTTACCTTGGCTGTGGCTGTTTCAGGATTTCAGTCTCTCCTACCAGCACACCACACCTAACACAGGCTCCAGCGTCTCAATTGAGGTAAAATCTCATTTGCGGCAGCCTATGAAAGCGGGAATATTTCATTGAATACCCAAAAACTATCCGATTTGATGGATGTCCGTGCAGGCCATACCTTCAGAGGTAAGGCAGAGGACACTGGTCGTATCGACGGCTACAAAGTAGTCCAGATCAAGGATATCCGTGAGGGAGGCGTAGACTTTTCAACTCTCCCCTTCGCTGATCTGGAGCCAGGCAAAGCAAAAAATACTTTAGAGTCCGGTGACATACTTATTCCTCTGCGCGGGAATAGAATTGAAGCAGCTCTGATCACACTACCTGATGATACCCTCGTTATCACAACGAACCAAGTCGCCATACTTAGTTCACCTAGCGGCGGTGTTGATCCTGCGTTCATTTGCTGGTACCTCAACTCGAGTGAAGGACGCACTCAAATATCACGCCTAAAAGCTGGCACTGCCATATCCAATATTAGCTTAAGAGATCTAGTCAACCTCCAGGTCCCCATGCCCAGCCTGAAAGTCCAGGACAGGATAGGAAAATCTTATAATAACTGGCAAGCCCAGAAGTTAGTTCTCCAATCGCTGACTAACAATGGCGAAAAAATCCTAGACGCTTTTTGCAGCAAACTATTGAGGGAAGACTCATGAATAACTCTGACCACCCTTACATAAACGCCATCATATCGGAACTTCGAGCCAACACTGGGCTAGACACTCAAGAGCTTCGGGATTTCGTCATAAGCGTATTTTTCGTTTATTTCGTCGCCCTTCGACCGCACAATCACGATAGGCGGGCAGACTTAGTACGGCCTATACTTATTCATGGCGAAGCTAGCATGGCTGGTAGTTTATTGCATGCAGCAGAGACCATTGATCATGCATACAATAATGAACTAGGTCTCCTAGACAGCATAAAACCACTACTCTCACGACTTGAGAAAAACTTCACACAGCCGCTAGTAGATGCATGCTTAAAGCTGCACTACCTAGTATTGAGTATTGAAACAGCTGGTTCCGGCGGGCAACATTTCGAGCAAATTATTCAAAATTTTTCTGAGGTACTAGGAAAGAGGGCCGACGAAGCCTACACACCTCGTGAAGTAGTCGATATGATGGTGGGGATCGTCGAGCCAAACGCCGGAGAGAGCGTATATGATCCTACTTGCGGGTCCGGTGGATTCCTAATATCCGCGCACATTAAAGCTCTTGAAAACAACAACAGCGAGCCTGTCAAAATTTACGGACGAGATATAAATATATCCGCCACAAGAATTGCAAAAATCAACTGCATTGTACACGGCATTCTCGACAGTGATATTAGTCTGTCTGACTCACTTCGCACGGTCGAGGACTCTACTTACGACATCGTACTCGCCAACCCTCCATTCTCCATGACTGTAGGAACTTACACACCTAAAGACTCCTTCAGCTATTTTGACTTTGGCTCCCCCCCTGCAAACAATGCTGACTATGCATTTATACAGATGATTATTAAATCGCTTAAACCGGGAGGAAGAGCTGCTGTACTGGTCTCTCATGGTGTGCTTTTCCGGGGGGGAGCAGAGGGCGATATTCGAGCAAATATCGTTCGAGCTGGCATCATCGATTCAATCATTTATTTACCTCCTGGACTGCTAAAAAACACTGCGATTCCGACAGCCATTCTTGTACTTAGAAAATCAGCCACTTCGCGCAACTCTATCCTACTAATTGATGCTACCGAAGCAAGAAAGCATAATAACCTCAACCTTTCCAACCCAATAAACTCAGCCCTGAAACCAGCCTTAGATCTTTATAAGTCCCGGGAAAATCTAGATGGCATCTCAAAGGTTGTTACGCTGGAAGAAATCGAGAAGAACGACTACAATTTAAACTCAGCAAGATATCTCACCAAGCAGGACGCTCAGAGAGAATCATTAGAGGAATTAACCAGGAAACAATTAGAGCTTGAGGTTAACTTAGCAAATTTGCAAATTGAGTTCAAAAAACTACTAGACAGCAATACTGCTCCCTAATGCTGAACAAATAGAACACCTACCCTTAATTACCCAGCACTGCGAGCCCCCCTTAAAGCATTCGCCATTTAAATAACACTGGACAATCCTACATGTCACCTGCAATGCAGTTTACATAAAAACAAAAAGCACCACAAACTCGCTGATTTAATTATTCACTGAGCCAACCGCGTGGACCACAACTTCAAATTCCTCACCCTTCCCCACCGCTCCGGCGAGGTCGCGAACGTCTTCATCCACGGCTACTCGGCCGGCCACGACATGGAAGACCGCTGCAAACTGCGCAAGTACATTCCCACGTCCCTGCACAACTGCATCAATATCTTCGCCTTCTGGCCCTCCGGCCACTGGGCGCAGTTCGACAGTGCCTCCAGCGGTGGCGTGGCAGCGCTCGCCCGGATCAACGCGCTGGCCGGCGCGGGAGCCGCAGCGATCGATCGCGCCATGCACTTCAACTCGAGCCGCAACCGCGCTACCGAGATGGGCAAACAGCTGCTCGGGCAACTTGAGCGTTACCTGCTCAAGCATCACCCGTACGTGTCGAAGGTCAATCTGGTCGGGCATTCGCTTGGCGGTAGGGTCGTGGTCAGTGCCTTGCTCGACTTGCTGGATAAACCCGCTCATGAAGGCCTCGAAGTGGGCGAGGTGCTGTTGATGGCGGCGGCGGCCGAGCTGTCTGCAGAACAGGCGCAAGCCATCCAGCAACGCACCAAGTGCAAGCTGTACAACGCCTACTCCGAGGATGATCTCGTCCTGCGTTTCAACTTTGGGGAAAGCAGCATTGGCCGCCGGCCAATAACTCCGTGCAAGCATGAACATATTCACGATGTGTCCATGGCTCAGTTCGGTCATACCGACTATTGGCCACGCCTGGAAGAGGTACTGCGTGCGTCACGCTTCCATGGCTACACAGGCGGCCTGCCACGTTCGAATCAACCTGAGCCGGTCGACGAGGCCCCAGACCCCGTCGAGACCGACTACCTGCTCCACGATCTCCTCGAACTGACCAGTCCCGCCATACGCGGTCAAGTCGCCAAGCACCTGCGCAGTAGCAGTTGGACGACGCTGGAAGCTAAACCTGATCAATACCCGTTGACCCAGGAACTCCAACTGCTGGGCGGGCACTGCCTGGTCAACCTGGCACGAGGCCGGGGCCTCAAGTACGTGCAGATCCTGCTCATGCTGGCACAGCACTATGGCCTGGTGAACGAGCTGCACGACTGTGCCCAGGTGGTGGAAATGGAGGCGCTGCTGATCAGCAAATGCTTCCACTCTGCATTTGGCGAAAAGCATGTGCTTGCCTCGCGGCAGGATATCGTCCAGCACCTGGACGCGATGACCGAGCAAGGCTATTTCGAACAGGTCGACGCGCTGGCCGCGAGCCTTACCGTAACTTCCTACTTCTCGACACCCAAGGCACCCGCACCGGCGTATCGCAAAAGCGATTCGACCTTGCCGAGCGGCAGCACGGAAATCGCGCTCGCCTCGACCTCCGCGCTGTCATCGCTGAGCGGCCTGGTCCCGACCGAACGTATCAAGGCTGCGGTGACCAATCTGAAGAGCGCGATCAAACCGGGCTATTCGGCGCTGATCCCCGCCGTCGCGATCCTGTTCTACGCACGTCTGAAGCTGAACAACGAAGGTCTGCTCTGATACCACTGGACAGCCTGGCCCAGATATCTCTGTAGGAGATCGCCCAGCCCATCGGGCTGCGCTGTCGCGCAGGGAACTGTTATCTCTGTGCCCGCGAAGCAGGTGCCGTGGTGCCTGGCACCGGCTTCGCCGGTGTTCGCGGCTAAAGCCGCTCCCACAGGGTCAAGCTAAATCAATGGGTTACATGTTGTTCCATAGGAGCGGCTAGAGCGACCGCCAGCGCTTGCGCGCATGGACATAAGCCGCCAGGTCACTGTAGCCAAGCTGTGCAGCAATCTGCGCTCGGCTATCCCCCTGCATCTCCAGATACTGCTCAAGCTCCGCACGCACCCGATCGAGCAGCACACGAAAACTGGTCCCCTCATCCTCCAGCCGCCGACGCAAGGTACGCGCACTCTGATGAAGGTCCTGTGCCTGAGCCTCCAAGGTAAGCGATCGGCCCGTAATGAGGCCCTGGCGAATGCCCTGGGCGACCCGAGCCGACCAGCCACTGAGCTGGGACTGCTGCGCCAACCGACGCTCCAGCTCCTGGCTCACCACATCCATCATCCCGGCATGCTGGGTCAGCAATGGCATCTCCAGCTGGGCTCGATTGAAGTACAAGCGGTTGTACCCGCAGTCGAACTGGATATCTTCACCAAACCACTCGCGGTACTCCGGGTAGTACGCTGGCCGACGGTGAGCGAAGCACGCCCGCTGCGGCACGACCGCCGCGCCCATCCCCACGCCCATCACGCTGAGGGACATCACACTGTAGTGCTCGACCATATAACGCACCAGGCTGGCTGGCGCATCGATACGCAATTCCACCCCGAGGCAATCACCCTCCTCGACCAGCGCCAGGGTGTCCATGTCCGATGCCAGCCGGGCATAGCGCGCCCAGAAGTGGATGGCCTCGGCCAGCGTGGCGCTGTACAGGCAGCCCTGGGCCAGCACATGCCAGTCCTGGCGGCTGAAGTGCGAGAACAGGTGCAAGCCGATCGCCGGATCATGGCTGGCCGCCTTGGCCCAAAGCTGCTCCAGCGCAAGCATGCTGTAATTGCTGCGCGCCTTCAGCGAATGCGTCTGAAGGTAGCGCTCCAGCACCCGGCCGAGCGGGCCGCGGTGGAATCGCTCGGGCGATGGGTTGGCCGGTTCTCGGGTGATTCTGTCCGTTTCGCGCATATCGTCTGACGGCTTCGTGAATTCTTATGGGTGGGCACCGCCTTGATCGGCACCCACCGGAGAATGCCATGAGCACAACAATAACAAACAGCCCGATACCGATTATTCTCGCCATCCTGATCGGCTTCATCCTCCTTGAAATCACCTGCGCCTGCTTCCGTCAGCCCCGCGGCAAACGCCGGGACGCGATCATCGAGATCGTCGGCAGCGCCCTGCTGATGGTGGTCACCCTGCCGTTGGTCACGTTCCTCAGCAACAGCCTGCTGGAACACTTCGCGCCGCAACTGAAGGGCAGCCTCGCCGGCCTGCACTGGGTGCTTGGGCTCGTCCTGTTCCTGGTGCTGGACGACATGACCCAGTACTGGTGGCATCGCCTCAGCCACAAGGTGCCCCTGCTCTACTCGCTGCACCGTGCGCACCATTCAGCGCCCTACATGAGCATCCGTATCGTTTATCGCAACAACAGCTTCTATTACCTGCTGATGCCCGGCCTGTGGTTTAGCGGGGCGCTGATCTACCTGGGGTTGGCGCCTGTGTACTTCGGCTACCTGATCGTCAAGATGCTGGTCATCTTCGGCGCCCACAGCAGCGTGCCCTGGGATGACAAGCTTTACCGCATACGCGCACTGCGGCCCATGATGTGGCTGCTGGAACGGACCATTTCCACCCCCGCGACCCACTCGGCGCATCACGGCCTGAGCGCCGATGACGGAGTGACGCATTACAAGGGCAACTTCGGCAACCTGCTGTTCTTCTGGGACGTGCTGTTCGGCACGGCAAAGATCACCCGCCGCCGCCCACAACATTACGGTATCGAAGGCATGCGCCCGGTCAGCTGGCAGGAGGAGCTGTTCTGGCCGCTGGTACGTGGCAAGTCGACCAGCATGTCGACTGAATCGGATCAGGAGCTGGCCAAATGAGCCTGAATATCGTACTCGTGGCCGGCTCCAGCCAGCCGGACAGCCAGTCGGCGAAGGTGGCTACCTTTTTCGCCCAACGCCTGCAGGCATTGCAACTGAGCAAACTGCCGAGGGTGATCGATCTAGGGCGTGCGCCACTGCCGTTGTGGCCAGCCAAGGATGAACACGGACTCTGGGCCGAGTATGCAGCCCTGCTGCGTGAAGCCGATGCCCTGGTGGTGCTGACCCCGGAATGGCACGGCATGGCCTGCCCGGCGTTGAAGAACCTGTTCGTCTACGCCGGCTACCGCGAGTTGGGGCACAAGCCGGCACTGCTGGTCGGGGTGTCCTCTGGCCAGGGCGGGAGCTACCCGCTGTCTGAATTGCGTGCGTCCAGCTACAAGAATTGCCGCATCTGCTACCTGCCCGAGCAGTTGATCGTGCGCCAGGTGGAGGACGTGATGAATGGGCCGGAAAGTGCCAGTTCGCAAGACCTGCGCATTCGTCGCCGGGCCGACTGGGCGCTTCAGGTACTGGGCGAATATGCCAGGGCGCTCAGGGGGATGAATGAGCGCGTCGAAATGCAGGAGCCGGAATTCGCCAACGGGATGTGAGGGTTGATGGCCGCTATCGATCGATAGCGGCTGCCTCGGCCTGCGCCCGCTTAACGCCTCGCTTCAATGAGATGACGGGTCGAATGCGCGACAAAAGGCTCGCACTGGCGCATCCGGCTATCCAGGGTCAGCAGTTCAGCGCGGTACTTATCCACAGAGAAGTCCGGCACCCACCATACGCATTTGCGAAGAATCCACACGACTGCGCCGACGTCATGGAACAGCATGCGGCAACGGGCTGTGCGCAGGTCAATCACCGTCAGCCCGGCTGCCTGTGCTGCTGCCACTTCGTCCTGTGGATCGCGCATTTGCCGCTCACGCGGCAATGGCCCCAGGAAATGCTCGATCAGCTCGAAGGCCGAGGCTGGCCCTACGTGCTGGGCGAAGTAATGCCCGCCAGGCCGGAGGACGCGATGAATCTCGGGCCAGTCCGGTTGTACAGGGTGACGTGAGGTGACTAGCTCGAATGAGGCGTCGGCGAATGGGAGTGCGGTACCGGGTGCAACCTGCACGACTTCAACGCCGCGTTGTTCCAGGCGCTCGTGCGCCTTGCGGGCGTTGGGGGGCCAGGCTTCAGTTGCGCACATGAGGGGTGGAAAGTGCGGTGCCTCATCCAGTACCTCACCGCCGCCGGTGTCGAGGTCCAGCGCTGCGCTGACGGCCCCCAGGCGCTGCGCAAGGAGCTGGGCATAGGCCCAAGGTGGGCGCTGCTCGGAGGCGCGTCCTGCCAGCCAGTCGAAGCCCCAGCCGGTCACATCGGCTGCGTTGGCTTCGGCTATCAGGTCGTCGAAGGGTTTCATTCGGTGGTCCAGGTTAATGCTTGTGGTCGGGCCAGTATAAGTCGGGTAGGAGCGGCCTTGTGCCGCGAAAGGGGCGCGTAGCGGCCCCGGGGTTTCAGTGTTGGTGCGCGGTCTCTGTAGAGGACCACCGTGGGAGCGGGCTTGCCCCGCGATTAGGCCAGATCAGGCAGTGATGTTATCCGGGTGTGCGTCATCGCGGGGCAAGCCCGCTCCCACGCCAGATTTCTTTACCAGGATGGAAAAGACAAAACCCCTACCTGCTCACGCAGATAGGGGTTTTGCGAAATGAATCTTGACGATGACCTACTCTCACATGGGGAAACCCCACACTACCATCGGCG